>JAGCVT010000057.1 GCA_017962225.1 Lachnospiraceae bacterium | reverse complement strand
TCAAGTTCACTGTTCCAATAAGGAATCTTGTTGACCTCTTCGTCTTCTTCGATTGAAATTGCACCGACTATTTTTCCGTCGATTTTTAGTACATATAACGCATCTCTTGAAAGATCAAAATCTATTGTTTCGTTTGACGGATATTCATCGGTCCAGGGACACCCTTCTCTGCCCACCTGGGATTTATACAGTGAGAGTAACCCTTCTCTGTCTTCTTCTTTTGCCAAAACTATCTCGTAATTCATTTTATTTTACCTCTATTTTGATTCCGCATTTATTTCATCAATAACAGCAATCGGTTTAATCGTCATCTCTACCCATGTCGGGATAAAAGCGCTCTTAAAAGCATTGCGCACGGAACGGATATTTGACCATGCGGTACAATAAAAAGGTACCTTTTCGCATTTAAGAATCTCCAGTGCAAGCCTTGATGTCAGCGCCGATGCAATTCCTTTTCTTCTGTATTCCGGAAGTACATCAATACCTATCTGCCACATCTTATCCGCATCAGACGAACATCCGGAAAGTCCGACTAATTTTCCATTATCGTATGCCCCGACACCCAGCACATCCAATTCTTTTCTGTCTTTGCAAATCGCGTTGGACCATTCGGGCAAATACAGATTTTCAAAATCCTTTTGTGTAAGAACTTTGAGTTCGTAATCGCAGGGCAATTCTTTTAGGAGTCTTAAATCCGGCAGATAATATTCCGCCATAAAACATACTCCGTATCCCTTAGCTGCAAGCTCATTGTTTAGCCAGTACATATTGGGATTTTCGAAGCAGTGATAGAAATGAAATTTGTTAATGTATGTATCAATTATGTCTCTTAATTCTTCGTTAACCGACGCAACAATATTATTGCCGTAGGATATGCAGTTACAGCCAATCGGAAGCTTGTAATAATTCTTGGCATGTTCCCCGAGTTTAAACGGAACAATTACATTTTTATCGCTTAAAAAATCTTCTACTCTGCATCCTAAATCTTCGGCGGACTGTTCCATCGCAATCCTAAGTAAATCCTGATTGTTCATAATAAAACCTCTTGTCATAAAAGCCATCTAATCTATTTTATCATATATCTTTAAAACATCATATTTTCAAATCAATAATTGTGATTTTTTTGTGATTTCAAGTCAATTTCAGGTTGGGTGTTTATTATCAGAATCGTCAAAAGAAAAACCAGACAATTTATTGTTTTTGATAAAGGAGTGATATATATGGAAACCTATACTTATGAAGAAACAATTAAAACACCCGAACCTAAAAAAACAAGAAAAGGTAAAACTGCTTTAAAGGTCGCTGCTCTGGCTCTCGGTTGTTCTCTTTTGGGAGGTGCTGTAGGCGCAGGCGGAACCGCTGTGACAGGCCTTGCATTATACACCTTTTACAAGCCTGCTGTGACTAGTGAAAAAGATACTGCAATCGAAGGCGATACAACCACTGTTTATGAAGGTGTAAAAGATAATCCCGCACTTAGCGTTTCATACAAGGATACTTCCAAAGAAATGAGCGCTTCAGAGGTTTATGCGCAGAATGTTAATTCTACGGTCGGAATTACTACATCCATCACAACCAATTATTTCGGTTATCAGACCACAACTCCCGCTGCGGGCTCAGGTTTTATACTGACTGAGGACGGATACATTATTACGAATTATCACGTAATTGAAGATGCAAGCGAAATCAAGGTTACAACCTACGGCGGCGACGAATATGATGCCAAACTGATCGGTTACGACGAAAGTAATGATATCGCGGTAATCAAGGTTGATGCAAATAATCTTGCACCGGTAACTCTCGGTGATTCTGACACGCTTAATGTAGGTGATGATGTAATCGCAATCGGTAATCCTCTCGGTGAACTTACCTTCTCACTTACCGCGGGAGCTGTAAGTGCTTTAGACAGAAATGTTACCCTCAGTAATGCATCAATGAATTTAATTCAGACAGACTGTGCAATCAACTCGGGTAATTCAGGCGGCGCACTCTTTAACACATACGGCGAAGTAATAGGTATTACCAATGCAAAATATTCAGGCAACGGTTACAACACTGCATCAATCGACAATATCGGCTTTGCAATTCCTATTAACAGTGTTAAGAAAATCATTACTGAAATCATCGAAGACGGTAGCATTACAAAGCCTTATATAGGTGTTTATATTTATGATCTTGGAAGCGATTACAAGAAGTTCGGTCTCACCGGTGCGGTAGTTCAGAAGGTTGAAGAAAACAGTCCCGCAGAAGAAGCAGGATTAAAACCAAACGATCTTATCACAAAGGTTAACGGTGAAGATATCGCCGATTCCGAGGAATTAAGAAACATTCTCGCAAAAGGAAACGAAGGTGATACATATACTCTTACCGTAAACAGAAGCGGAGAAATAATCGAAATCGAAGTAACCATTTCCATCAAAAAACAGGCCGCTCTTCCTGAGGAAGAAAAGCCTGCCCAAAGCGAACAGCAGATGCAGCCTCCTTTTATGAACGGAGGATTCCCTGAAGGAGATTTTTCAGACGGAGACTTCCCTAAAGATTTTATGCCAAACAGCAAAAACTAATTCATTTGTTCGCTTCTTTCTCACACTTTAATAAACCGCATGCTCTCCGAAAGGACTGCATGCGGTTAGTTTTTTAGTTTCCTACCCAGCCGTCAAATCCCGGGAAACGATGATAGTAAATAGTGAAGTTCTCGAGTGTGGAAGTACCGTTATCTTCGTATGCATGACCGTATCCGTCGGAAGCGATATACGCGGGATAATTGTACATGGTTTCATCGTACATAATGTAGACATATGTGTCTAATAAGAGAGAGTTCTATTTATTGTACTTCAAATTCGGCCGCAAGGCCTTCTTTTTCTATCCTGTACGTTCCTTTTTCAAGTGTTCCGTACGGCGTCAGATTGCAGATTTCTTCCGTGCTTTCTCCCGCAGGAAGATAAAGTCCGATATCCGTATATCCCCAGTTGGTTAATTTCATCGGAAGCACATACCACTCACCGTCAATCTTTTTTTGCAGCGAAAAGTATTCACCATAAAAGAAATCCGCGCCGCTGTCATTTTTTAAGCTGACAGTCACTATATTATCTTCCATACTGACAAACGACATCGATATATTGTTCTTTTCACCCGGAAAATCTTCGACTTTCTGATAAAATCTTACATCATATTCGCCAAGCAAAGCTGCATTCGGGTATAAGAGTCCGCCGTCATAACTGTTGCCTGTATCGGAAGTTTTGTCATAAAGTTTCTTTAAATTATATTTTGCCTTGTAAACATTTCCATCCTTTGTCAGCCAGAGTCCGTCACAATATGAAAGACATATTTCCTCGCCGTCTTTATCGCTGATGCCGATTCCGTAGCAGGGCACTTTTATGTCTTCGATTTTGGAAGAGTCCGCCTGCTTAGTATTAAGCTTGTTTATTTCTTCGATTATTTTTTCTTCTTCTTCCTGATCGAAGATCCATTTCATTTCGGTTTTTTCACCGTCAAAATAATAAAGTGCCAGGGCACACGTTTCCGGAGATGCATTATCAAGCAACTTAATACCGCCTGTTTCTTTGCAGGCTGATAAAAGAAAAACTGCCAGTAAAGATATTATAATTCCAAGAATGCTTTTTTTCATAACCCCTCCTAAAAATTCTCTCGTGAAAGTTCCCAGAACATAACCGCGCTTGCGGCACCGACATTTAATGAATCAACCACAGGATTCATCGGAATCTTTGCCACATAATCGCTCCTTTTTATTGTATCTTCTTTTAAGCCGTATCCTTCGTTGCCGAGGATTACGGCGAGTTTCTTTTCTTCTTTTATGCGCCTGTCGATTATATTAACTGAGTCATCGGATAAAGCCATAGCAACAGTCGCAAATCCGTTGTCGGAAAGTACTTTTACATAGTCCGTATCCCTGTCGGTCTTCGTCCACGGAATCTGAAAAACGGTACCCATGCTGACACGCTCAGCCCTTCTGTATAAGGGGTCTGATGAGTCATAGGTTACAATTACCGCTTCCACTCCCATTGCTGCCGCGGAGCGGAAAATCGAGCCGATATTGGTAGGGTTTTCTACGTTTTCAAGCACTGCGATAAGGCGTTTGTCTTGTATGATTTTTTCAACGGATAAAAGAGGTTTTCTTTTCATCACAGAGAGTATTCCGCCTGTTAATGCGTATCCTGCAAGTTCTCTTAAAACGCTGTCATCACCCATGTAAACCGGAACATCTTTGATGCCGTTAAGAATATTTCTGCTTTCTTCATCGATTGCCTCGGATGCCAAAATCGAAAGCGGTTCATAGCCTGCGTCGAGTGCTCTTTTAATGACCTTTGCACTTTCGCATATAAAGATACCGGGCTCGGGTTCGTTTGCACGAAGTAACTTAACTTCGTTATTCTGCCTGTAAACTTCAAGCTCGGGTAAATCCAGATTTTCAATTTTAATATAATCGTCTTTTATCATTTTCTATTCAGCGAGAACCTTTAACAAAAAGTATCTTGAGTCGTCATCACGGAATTTTTCGTAGCCGTTTTTCTCGTATAATTTCATTGCACCTGTGTTGGATTTTTCTACATGAAGACATATCGCGGGAATGTTTCGCTCCTTCGCATATTCTTCTGCCTTTTTAAGAAATTCGCTTCCGAGTCCCCTGCCTCTATAGGCGCCTGCAACGCAGAAATCATCAAGATAGAAGTAATCCTTGTCATCATGATGCTCTTCAATCGAAAGATATCCGATTACTTTTCCGTCAGCCTCTGCCACATATACGCGGTCGCCGTTTTCTTCGAAAAACTTATCAAGATAGCCTTCTTCATAACCTTTAACATCATCTGTATTGTAAATTGTATGAAGCATTTCGAGGAATAAATCTTCGATTGCTTTTTTATCCTTAGGTTCGCCTGCTCTTATCTTAATACCGTCTTTTCGAATAATCATATTGCATCTGTCCCAGGCTTCGTCTTTGTACTTAAATGCACCGGGAGTCAGTTTTCTTTCGACAAAACCAACGCTTTCGTAGCACTTCTTAGCCATTGGGTTTTGAGGGAAAACATTTAACTGAACGATCTCGGCATCAGTGGTTTCAAAGATATGTTTTACTACAAGTTTTAACATCTCTTTTCCGATGCCCTGTCCGCGCTTTGAGCCATCCACCATTACAAATTTAAGCATGGTTTCTTTGGTCTCTTTATTTACTCCGCCTATACAGAAAAAGCCCACAACTTCTCCGTCATCAGTAGTGGCTAAGTAGGGCGCATCGCCGAACATTTCATCTATCTCTTTTAGGAGGAGTGAAAAATCTTCGCGTTCTAACGGAAAATTCGTGTGGTTTGCACACCAGAATGCATGTGTTCTCTCGTCCGTAATCCAGTTTTTTATAACATCAAAATCTTTATCAATATCAAATGATCTTAATTTCATTTATCTCACCTTTTCTTTGTTTTTTATTTCAAAACCTGCGTTTTCATAGAGCTTAAGCGCACCTTTATTCCACTCTGCAACGTGAAGTGTAATCGGCAGGTCATTCTTTTCCCGTATATGTTTTACAGCCCATAAAAGAAGCTTTCGGCCGTAGCCTTTATTAGTCTCCTTTATATTAACAAACAAGTCATCGATTTCGTTACAATAAACTGCGACAGAACCGATAAGTTTTCCGTCTTCAATCAAAAGAAAAATGTCATTTGCTTTTTTTATGATTGCTTCGTCGTCCGAATACCAGTTGTAGGGCTTAATGTCGAGCGCTTTACGCATAGGAAAAAACGCTTCGTTGTAAAGCGTTTTATAATCCGAAATGTATGCCTCATCAAAGGGAATACATTCAATATCAACGGGCTCATATTCTTTTTTGTCATAACACATCTCGTATGCCCAGATTTCCATTTTACAGTTTCATTCTCATGTCGATATATTTCTGCACTCTGTCTTCAAAACCGAGCTTTTTATAGATTGGGTAGCCTTCCTGAGTGGCCACCAGATCGATACGGCAAATCTTATGCTCTTTCGCATATTCAATCATGTTTGTCATTAGCTGTGAGCATATACCGCGGCCTCTGTATTCGGGCTCGGTGTAGACGCTTAAAACTTCGGTGTCAAAGCCGTTTGGAAGGAAAGGATTTGCAGGCTTTTCAATAATTAAAAGATATGCTGCAGCCACAAGTCTTCCCTCGGCTCTTGCAACGAACGCAATCAGTTCTTTGCCGAGTCTCCTCTCGAAGTAATCCGGAAGCTGCTTTTCCATGCATTCTTTTTCATAGTCCGTAATGCTTCCGAAATCATCTATCATATATGCTATTCTGAGTCTTACAAGTTCATTAATATCGTTTACATTTGCGGTATCAAATACTATTTCACTCATTATTTTTTCCTTTCACTTATCAAATAAATCCCGAAAATTTTTCCGCAAACCAGCCTATTTTTTCATATGATATGATTCTGCAGAGTGTATCGGTAAATCTGCCGAATTTCCGGTAGAAAATATTAAACATAAAATAAGCGGCTCTTATCTCTTTTGATTTCGGGCACCGGCGAATTATGTTTTTGAAACTGTAGATATCCTTATAGATTTGAAGATATCCGTGATACAGTTCCTCCCTTGTCATACCTTTAGGCATGTAGACCACATTCGCCGTATTGTAGAGCGCGAGATTATTTGTAAGAATTCTGCCTTCTGCTTTCATTCTGTCGTAAAGAGCGGTTCCGGGATACGGTGTCAGAATATGTGATGTTACGGTTTCTATTCTGTTTTTTACTATCCAGTCAAGTGTCGTTTTGAATGTATCAACAGTATCTCCGTCAAGCCCGAATACGAAACTTCCGTTTATCATAATACCTCTGTCATGGATAGCTTTTATGGCTCTTTCGTATTCATGCACACTGTTTTGAACTTTGTGGACACCACTTACCGATGACGGATTTATACTTTCAAATCCGATAAAAAGACTCCTGCAGCCTGATTTTTTCATAAGATCCAGAAGTTCGTCATCATACGCGGCATTAATGGAAACCGCAGCACTCCACTTGATTTTAAGCGGTATAATTCTTTTAAGAAAAGCCTTGGTCCACTTCGGATTGCCGGCAAAGTTGTCGTCAATGATCATTATATGCTTTGACCGAACAGCTCTTATATCGGCTAAAACATCTTCTATATCGCGATTAACATACTGTCTTTCCTTTGCACTGTTGTAACAGAAATCACAGCGGAAAGGACATCCCCTGCTTGTGTGAATAACATTGCAGTAAAGATATTCGCCTTTCTTAAGGAAATCATATGCCGGGGATACGATTTTTTTACCCGAAACAGGCGCACAGCATCTGTAAACGGATTGCAGATTATTGTTTTTAAAATCTTCTATAATTCTGGGCCACGTTTCTTCCGCGGCTCCTATGCAGTACACATCAAAAAGATCTTTACGTATAAGTTTGTATGCGGTCGTAATGTATATTCCTCCCGCTACAACCACACATCCTTTTTCCCTGAATCTCCTTGCTATTTTTGCCGCTCTCGGGAGTGTATCGACAGTCACCGAAATACCGACAATATCAGGAGTATCATCATAATTGATTTTCTGGATATTCTCATTTTCGAGTTCGACATAATTCTCATCCCTAACCAGATTTACAATAGTAAGCAGTCCGAGAGGCGGAGCCATATGAAGTTTTAAACCTGTATCCATAGGGCGCCGGTTCATTTTTGGCATTATTAATTTAATGTGTAAACGCCTCATAACTTACACCTTCACATTCCATCCCGCATCTCCTGCCTGTGTTCTATTATATTATTTTTCGACGTTTTTTGCATTCACAACTTTAATGCGAAACAGTGTAAAGTGCGTAGAAATATCCTTTCTTATCCATCAGGTCTTCGAATTTTCCTTTTTCTTCGATGCGCCCATCTTTTAGAACGATGATTTCATCGTATCTTTTAAGAAGGCATTCATCGAGCGAGTGGGTGATTACTATTCGTAAAATATCCTTTAAGTTCAAAATATCGTCCGAAACTTCATAAGCTGTTTTTCTGTCAAGTGCTGCGGTTGCTTCGTCAGCCAAAAGGATCTTGGATTTTTTCAAAAGGCTTCTCGCAATGGATATTCTCTGCTTTTCGCCGCCGGATAAGTCTTTTCCGTTGTCTCCGCAAAGATAATCCTCACCCTTTTCTTTCACGAAATCATCGAGTCTTGCGCGTCTAATTGCCTCGTCTATTTCTTCTTTTGCAAAATCTTTGAACATTGTGACATTGTTCTTAACGGATGAGTTGAAAACAAACACGTCCTGCTGGATCATCGAAACCACGTCATAGAGTGATTCCGCAGATATGTTTTTCATTTCCGATTTATCAAAGAAAATGTTACCGCTGTAATCCTTGGAGGATGACATTAAAAGATTTATAAGAGTTGATTTTCCGCTGCCGCTTCCGCCTACTATCGCGTATGCTTTGCCTGCTTCGAATTCGGCGTTTATATTGTGTAAAATCTCTTTTTCTGCATCATATCCGAATGATACGTTTTCAAGTTTTATTGACCGGTTAAAATCATTAATATCAAGACCGTCTGATTCGTCTGTATTTTTATCAAGTGCCTTTGCAAGCTTTTCAACAAGTGCGAGTGCTGCTTTTCTGCTTGATAAAATTCCGGGAAGTTCTGCCACGGGGGAAATAAGGAAATTCATAAGATTTACAAACATTATTACAACACCGGGCGACATGCCTTCACCCTTTAAGCAGAGGTATGTACCGACTGCAAATACACCGAACTGCGCCAGGCAGCCTGCAAGCATCCCCATCATGGAAACCGATGTTCTGATGCGGTCTTTTTTGAACTTTTCTTTTTCAAGTCTTCTGTTGTTTTTATCAAAAATGGAAGTTATTTCCGCTTCGGCCTTAAAGCTTTTAACTACCTTAAAACCTCTTAAACAGTCACCTACGGAAGTTACGAAATCCGCGTTGTGATCCGATACATTTTTTTCCACATTAACGAGTCTGCTGCCTGTAAGCGCCGATACTGCTACGGGCAAAAGCATAACTAAGATTGCCACAAGCGTCAAAAGCGGCGAAGTAATAAGCATAATGATTAATGAACCGAAAAATGAAACCGCCTTTGATATAAGCAGAAGATTTTTGCCGAGATAATCCGCTTCAACGCTTGTCGCATCATTGGTTAAAGCTGATATATAAGCGAAGGTATTTTCGTCCTTAAAAGAAGAAATTCTCTTCTCCGTAAGCTTCTCAAAAGCGAAGTTTTTATACTGAATCATGGCCTTATTGACGAATTTTGGGCGCGAAAAAAAATCCACCAGTAAAATCAAGACTGCACCTAACACAATTCCGGCTATTATCTTAAGGACTGTCGTGAAGCCCAAAGCACCTTCAACACCCGATCCGACGTCGGTTAAAGCTTTAATGCCCCACGATATTCCAAGCGATATAAAGCCTGTCAGAAAGGAAGAAAGTACTGCAAACAGAAATGCTGTTTTATTCTTCCTATAAAACTGTGATTTTAACTGTTTATATAATGATTTGCCATCCATAGTTTTCTCCTTTTATTCTTCCGCAAGCCTTTTAAGCTTTGCGACAGTTTTATCATCGTTAACTATTTCAAAAACTTTTTCAATTCCGTCTAAAGCAGATTTGCCCAAAAGATCATGAACACTTCCTGAAGGCAATTTTACAAACCTGATGCTGTTTGCATCATAGTTTGGATTCGCATCATACGCCTTCGCAACCTCAAGTGCGGTTTTATATGTACTTACAGCTTTCGTTGCATGTATGGACTTTAAGTAAACATATGCCAGAAGAGAAAGTGCAACTGCCTTGTATTTATCCACGATGCTGAACGTATCCTCTTTTTTAAGACCGTCAGTAATTGTGATAAACCATTTTATTATCTGCTCAGCCGATTCATAATCCTCACGAGAAATATACACGTTGGCCATACCCAGAGCCATTTCGGTTAAGTTCCTTAATGACTGAATCAGAGAATACGAAAGGAAGAATTCAGCTTCATCATGTTTGTGGCAGAAAGAGGTAAGTGTATATCCTATAATGTCGTTGTATATTCCTTCGCAGTTATTTTTCTTTAAGATTTCAACCGCCTCATCACCTTCGCCGAGCATAAGTTTTGCCTGAGCCATGTAGCTGTATATGCTCATTTCACTTATACCGGAATTTCCCTTCTGATCTATTAAAAGAAGCGCTTTTTCGAAGAGTTCATACGCTCTTTTATAATATCTTTTCTCGTCGTACGGTCCGATAACCAGATAAAAAAGAGCACTGTAAGTTACAACCATGAAATTATTCGGATACTTGCTTAACGCTTTTTCCGCTTCTTCCACGCCGTCAGGATTTTTCTCATCCAGGTTTTTCTGAATTCGTTTAATAACCGCTTCGGGACCGTTATCCTTCATCTCATATCCAAGCAATACATCCACGGAGAGATCAAAATAATCAGCCATATCCATGATTATTTTTATGTCGGGAACAGATAGTCCCGCTTCCCACTTATGTACCGCTCCGACGGTTACTCCGAATACTTCGGCAAGCTGTTCCTGTGTAAGCTTTTTCTCTTTTCTTAACCTTCTTATATTTTCAGCGATTTTAATATCCATACCTTAATCTCCTCTTAGTTATTCCGGAATTCTTAACTTTATTTTATCTGACCGCTCATAAAAGCTCAATACACTATCAATACCAATCGTATATTATTTTATATACTTTCGGTATAATTTGCTCATAAAAAAAGAAGAGCCGTTTAAGCTCTTCTCTTATATTTATTAAAGCTTATACTGCATAAAATTGCCGTTTTTGACGAATCCAAAGTTCGTATATAAAAGAACGCCCATATCCGATGCGGTTATCCACACAGAGCCGCATTCGCATTTTCTCGCTTCATCAACCACTCTCGATAAAAGCTCTTTGGCAATTCCCATACGTCTGTAACCGGGATCCGTAAACATACTGGAAAGGAGTCCCAGTCTGCCTGTCGGACAACTGAAATAAGGCGGTTTTTCAACGATTGACATACCGCTCGTTCCGACGATTTTATCACCGTCCATAGCAAGCCATGAAACGAATGTTCCGTCAGCCATATGGCGGTCGTAATAATCCTTAAGTGCGGGAACCAGATCAATGTCTTCAGTTGCGCCTTCTTCGCGAAGCTGTTTTATTCTGATATTTATAAACGTATCTACCTGTTCACTCATAAGTTTCTGATAAGTAATCATCCTTACACCTCCGTTTCAAAGCCGTTTTCTTTAAGCCATTTCACTGATTTTTTTAGTGCCTCTATAGTCTTTGTTTCAAGCACGCATCTTGCGTTTCTTTCCTTTGCTAGGTTAAGTCTCTCGTGAAGATTTATATCTCCGTCGCCGAGAGCCAAATGGTTTTTAGGCGGCTCTTCTTTGCCGTCATGAATGTGGAAATGAATCAGTCTGTCTTTATTTTGAAGGATGAATGGCACGTCAATTTCTTTTACGGCTTTTGAATGTCCGATGTCCCATGTCGTGCCGAATTTAGGACTTCCTAAAAGAAACTTAATAGCCTTTTTCTCGTATTCCTTAAAGCCGTCGGTATTCTCGACACAGATTTTTATATCACTGTCGCCGATCCATTCCTCGCACTTGTTTTTGAATGTTTCAAACGACTTCATGTAAACATCAAAATCTCTTTCATACATCTGCACTTTTCTGTCGGGAAGTGTTATGAAAATCCCGTGGTGCATATGCATGTTGATTGTAAGCGGCTGAGATTTATCGCCGTATTTGTCGCGAAGAACCAAAAGTTTTTTTGCAACTTCAATCGACCTTCTTGTAGTCTCCAAATATGCGTCTGTAACAAGCCGGTTAAAGTCCGCGATATTTAAATTTTCGTCCAGATGGATAGTATAATAGATACCTGCCTTATCCGCAAGGCTCATAAAATACTCAGTGTCTTCAAGTTTATCAACCTGATATTCGGGAAAATTCATATTAAGCTCAATGAACTTTAAACCTAAACTTTCGCAAAGGTTAACATTATCTTCAAGAGTACGATTTTCAATTAGTGTCGGCATTCCAAACTGCATATTTCTTTACCAGTCGCTGTCCCAGTCGCTGCTGCCCGAATCCCACGAATCATCCGACGAGCTCCACGAATAATCATCGTCGTCATCATCGTAGCTGCTGTGACTCGCCTCGTATGCGGCCTCTCTGGCGAGCTCGTCCTGATAGTCCGAATAGTACTCCGTTTCGGCAAAATCCGTTATCTGGGTTTCGCTGTCCCAGGTGGGCGTATACCAGAAATCTTCAGCCACGGACTGATGCTTTAAGTCTGAAGGAACATCCGTAAACCAGACATCGTCCCAGTCATCGGTCTCGGTATCGTATATATACCAGCCGTCGTCCTGACCGGACTTCATGTGATAATAAATATTATCGTCATATGCGTAATAACCGGTGTTAACCTTAAAGTTATTCTGGGCATCCGAATATAATAAACTGTCGGCAAAATCCGTTCCGCCATAGCTTGAATTGTAATCCGATGACAAGAAATATTTTTTAGCCTTGTACTGTCTGTTGATCTCGGTCGAGCCACCGTTTTTTACCCAGTCGCCTTTTTCCGTATCGTACAAAGCCCAGCTGTATTCGTCGTCATCGTAATGATATAATAACTTGCCTTTGTAATAACTGATATCGTCGCACTTGTAATATCCGATTGCGGGAGGCAGGTTTCTCGTATATATGTATCCTACGCCGCCTCCGATAATTCCTATGGTTATGATGTAGGTGATTAATGTTGAAAGGCAGCCTTTCTTTCTCTTCCTGCCGCCCTGTGAAGAACGGTAACTGCTGCTCGAAGAAGAAGTCGAAGAATTCTTAATATTATTGGCTTTCTGTTCCAGTATTTCCTGCTTTAATCTTGTGTGAAGTTCGTTTACCGCATAAGCTTCGTCCGTACCTTCATATCTGACTGCGCGTGTTCCGTCGGCCTTGTTTTTGTAAACGATAAAATTGCCGGAATTTTCATCCTTGTAAATACCGAAAGCCTTGGCTCCGCGATAATCTTTGCCGATGAAAAATCTGGTAACATCCTCAGGCGGAAGGCCTTTGGCTGCGTACCATTCTTTTAAGCCCTCGATGGTTGTGGGCTGATCCGAAGTACTTCGTCTGACGTTCTGATTAGGTGCCCCACAGTTCGGGCACTTTTCCAGTGTATCGTCAAACATCGATTCACAGTATTCGCATTTGATTTTCATTTTTCTTTTCCCTCATTTTTACACGACGCACCTCTTCGCGCCATTACGATTATACCATATAATCAGGAAAATTACTGCAAATACAGCGATAGAAATCATTAGTCCGCCCCAGGTTGCAATCAGTTCTTTTACGGGGTCTGCTTTACTCGGATTCATCATAATCCTTAGTATTGACGGATTGGTATTGTTTACCGTATGCAAAATTGCTGCAGGCCAGATTGAACCGCTTAACTCCGTTATAAAGGTGAGAATAATTCCTATTAAAATGCAGAATAAACACATTGCCAGGATTCCAAGGATCGGAAAGCCCGGATATTCTGTTCCATAATTGTGACCGATGCAGGTAAGCGGCGCATGCCAGAGTCCCCAGATAATACCTCCGACGATTAATGCCGGTATCTTTTTGCCTTTAAAGAGACTGAAAAGTTTTGGCATCATATAGCCTCTCCAACCGGCCTCTTCGCCGAATCCCGAGAAACATCCGATGGCTCCGAGGACGATAAAATCGAGCGGAAGAATACAGAGTATTTCTTTGCTTATTCCCATTACCTCATAGGCTTTCGGATCGAATGCTTCTTTTATGAAAAGCAGAGAAAAAGCATAAGCCATTTCAAAATAAATCCACGGCAGAATCAACGCAATTAAATAGAATATCCATTTTTTATTCTTAAAAGATATTCCGAGGCGCATCGAGTTTTCGCCGCTTAATTTAAATCCTTCTTTTGTAATCCATCTGGTAAGCACATGTGCGATTATCGGAAACATCATGACAAGCGAAACAAAAGACTGAAGCTCCGTGCCCATGCTATTCCATGTTTCGCCACGGGGAACGGCGATAAAAAACCACAGGAATGTCATACAGAAGGAAAGTGCAAGATAAATCAGTAATCTTTTCAAATCTTTATTCATTGATGCTCACCTCCTTCTTTGCATAAATCCATGAAGTCAGAAGATAAGACAAATAATATTCCACTCCTATAACAATCGGAGAAAGAATCGAAACAAACGTCAATTCTGTCTGATGATTTTTCATCCAGTAAAAAATCAAACCTATGTTGAAATTATTAATAAGTTCATAATCTCCAAATAACAGAAAGGCAATCGCAGCGACCGCAATTATAAGCGGAATGGTCACTCTTACAAAAAGAGAATTTCCTTTGCCGAGAAGAATAAATAACGGCAGTTCCACCGATACCATAAGAAGTGCAAATAAATAAGTTAACAGCGTCAACTCAGAAAGATAAGACATCATTTCTTTAAAGGGGCCGTCTCCCATATATGAAAAGCCGATAATCAGCCATATCTGAGACAGCGAAAAGAAAATAAATGTCGCTATTGCTATGAAAATATACTTTGAAGCCACAAAAGCATTTTTGCCGACCGGCATAGCTGCAATGTATGAGCGGATTTTATTCTTTTCATCTATCAATGCGATTTTATCCGTCCACATATTTATAAACATAAATCCGAGATAGATAAGCGTGGCATCTAATATAAAAAAGTATGCGTCCACCAAGTTTATCTGAGTTCCCTCATCATCGGTTGCCATAAAACCGGGAAGCACTTCCGTGCCCTTAAATACAAGTCTTAAGACAACCATCAGCACCGTTAATGCTGTAAGTATCCAAATTATTTTTTTGCCTTTTATGAACACAAAATCTTTGTATAAAAGTCCGCCCATCAGATCACCCCTCTCTTTCTTTTTGCAATAAAGCAGGAAGCGAAATAGGAACATACAGAGACTGCGAGTGCGGCAATTAAAAGAATGTATGATTTTTCTTTTATGAAATCAATTGGTCCCCACATGTTAATAGTTCTTGTGCGGTCATCATTTAAAGCAATACCATGAATTATCGTTTTGATTTTGTTAAAGTTTATAAGAACAACGCCCGCAAGCATTGTAAAAATTGCCAGAAGCTGAACGTAACGATCTTTTTCGTATCCTAAAAGAATACAGAAAAAGATTACAAGTGCACCGTAAATGCTGATAACCGAAATAACGGAAACTATTATTCCGAGAAAATCCTTAAACTTTATAACATCCGTAATAAGTGACAATACAAACGCAATCAGAATATCCGTGCCTGCACTGATTGCAGCCAGTGTATATATGGTTAAAAATCTGGCCAGAAGTCTTTTTTCTGTCGAAACAGGCAGTGAAGCCGAAACTTTATAAAATCCTGCTTTTTTGTCACAGTCGAATACAAAAAACAAATCTGCGAGCAAAGCCGGAGGAATCAGCATAAAAAAGACCATAATTTCGGTTGATAAACCGACTATATCCAGCTCGCCAAACTGTTCTTCTTCCAGCATATAGGCATTTCCGATGGCAATGTTTCCACATTTCGAACTAATCGCAAACATAATTGATGCTGCGGCAACCGCAATTAATACGATAGCAAATATGGTGAGCTGTTTTTTCAGGCACATTATGTCTTTTATGATAAGACCTTTCATACCCCTCACCTCTTTCCTGCATTTACGTAATAAATCATTATCTGTTCAAGTGTTGCGGGTTCGATAACTGCATCGGGATAGAGTTTCTCTGCGGCCTTTCTGTCGTTAACGAGAGCTTCTGCGCCGAAACTGTTTAATTCATAACCTACGATTAATGATGGGCTGATCTTTTCCAGGTCATCTTTTTTGCACTTTAAAATGCCGTGTTTTTCCAGGATTTCATCCTTGTTTCCCACAAGCACAATTTTACCGCCGTCGATGAATACAACTTCATCGGCGATTTTTTCAAGATCGCCCGTGATGTGTGAAGAAAGAAGAATTGTATGGTCTTCTTCGAGCACGAATTCACGGAAAATATTAATCATTTCGTTTCTTACAATCGGATCGAGACCGCTGGTGGGCTCGTCCATTATAAGCATTTTTGCATTGTGCGATAACGCTACGGCAATCTGCAGTTTCATTCGCATACCGCGTGAAAACGCGCCGCATTTTTTCTTACTCGGAAGGGAGAATTTCTTTAAATATTCAAAGAACTGTTCCTCGTCCCAGTTTTTATATATATTCTTCATCATGATGTTGATGTCTTTGGCCGTCATAAAATCATGAAAGCCCATTTCATCAAAAACAACGCCGATATTTTCGCGAAGCTCGGCACTTTTTCCGTCGATGTTTTCTCCGAAAAGTTTTATTTCTCCGGAGTCTCTGTTGATGGTATCCAAAATAAGATTGATGGTCGTAGTTTTTCCTGCGCCGTTTTGTCCGATGAAGCCGCATACGCTTCCTTCGGGAACGGAAAAACTAATGTGATCTAACTTGAAATCACCGTAATCTTTTGTTACGTCTTTTAACTCAATAACATTTTTAATATCGTCCATATCTTTTCCCTCGATATTTATCCGTTCTTTTTGTCATCGTAAATAATCTCAAGCAGCTCCTTCATTTCTTCGAGAGATACTTTGCCGATAATTGCCTTATCCACAGCTTTTTCCATCAGCTCCTGAGCTGCGTAAAGCATGGTTTCTTTTACGATCTCACTGTTCATGCCCTTAACGAAACTTCCTTTGCCGATGACGGACTCAATATAGCCGTCCCTCTCAAGATCTTCGTAGGCACGTTTCGTAGTGATGACACTGATGCGTAATTCTTTAGCCAGGAGTCGCATTGAAGGGAGAGCGTCCCCTGCCTTCAGTTCTCCTGTCATTATAAGGCCCTTAATTTGCTCTTCGATCTGTTCGTAAATAGGAACTCCCGAAGCGTTACTGATAATGATATCCATATGGTTTTCCTTTGCGCGCCGGCAAAAAAGAGTCGCGAATTCCTTTTTGCCAATAATTAATTATTGTATATACTCATTATATACACTTTTATTTTTCTGTCAACAAGATTTTTTTAGGATTTTTACGCGCGGAATTTGAGCTGTGTCTTTTATGCGCGTAGTTTTGCTTCGCGGTTTTTGGGCAACTACGCGCAGAATTCAATAAAGGCGAGAAACGCACGTAGTGTTAGCCGCTATTCTTGAAAATTCTACACGCAAAATGCAATAAAAGTGAAAAATGCACGTAGTGTTGGTTGCAAATCTTAAAATAACTACGTGCAAATTATCATAAAAGAAATAAACGCATGTAGTATCAATTACAAATCCTCAAAAAAATACGCACTATAAACAACAAATGTTTAAATAGCGCGTAATTGTAACAAACTTGTATATCAAAATGGTTACCAAACGAAGTATATTCATATGATTGAGTAATCAATTCTGTTTTATAAGTAATTTAATACCTCCAACTGAGTATTCGCGTGATCGAACTCATCATATATCGGACACGGAACGTGCGGTTCGAAGGCTAAATCGTGGAACCATGTGCACTGTACAGGATGCATTCCTGCGTCTCTTGCGGCGAAGAGTTCTCTGGAGCCGCCGTCACCGACGTACAAACATTCTTCAGGTTTGACGCCGAGTTCTTTGGTCATTTTTGAAAATAATTCAGGTGCGGGTTTGCGTATTCCCTGCTCGTAAGAAATGAGTGCGACATCAAAGTATGGAAATAAAACGCTTTGTCTTATGAAGTCTCTCTCGTCGGAGAATGTATTTGTGATAAGGCCTATTTTTATGCCTCTGTTTTTTAATTCTTTTAGGAGGTTAAACGAATCCTCGGGCATCGCATCGAAAGTAGTTTTAAGGCATTCTCTTCTGTTCTCGGCTATCTGCTTAACTTTGTCTTCGGAGTAAATGCCGAGATCTTTGAAAACTATTTCCAGCACCCCTTCTATCGTGTATTCTCCGATGCTTCTGCCTTCTTCGGTTTTATGCCATCCTTTTCTGAATTCCTGAAGGTCTACGCCGACATCCGCAGCGATATCTTCGCTGAAATAGATTTTGCCGGTAAACAATGTTACAAGGGTTTCAAACATATCAAAAATAACTGCTTTAATCATCGTGTCTTCCTTATCTGTCTCGCTCTTCGATAATGTGTATTATTTTGTCTTCTGATAAAATCTCGTCTATTCTCTCGGGGATAAAAGAGGGCTTTATGAAACTGTTTTTAACCTCTTCTATCGGAATCCACACCAGATCTTCGCCGTCGTCGGTTAAAGTTTTAAATTCCGTGAGTTCGTCGACTGAAAGGATATAGTACATTTCTATTGTGTGGCAATCCTTCCCATTGATTATTCCGCCGTCTCCCTTAAAAAAGTTTTCGCAAAGCACAGCAAGTCTTATCGCATGAGCGCGTATTCCGGCTTCTTCGTATACTTCTCTTTCAACGCAATTCTTGGTTGTTTCACCGATATGAACGCAGCCTCCAATCATGTAATAATATTTGTTGCCAAACTTGCTTTGTACGAAAAGCATTTTGTTATCATGGATGATTATTCCTCCCGCACGAAAGCGGAAGTAATCATTCCCTTTAATTACCCAACAATCTTCAGCCATCTCGTCTCCTCCAGTATGCGTTGTAAAGTTCTTCCGTAGCGAGGGCCATCTTGGTAACCGAGAACTCGCACTTTGCGGGATCGGGATAGGTATACCAGGTATCCTTAAGCGTATTTAAATCCACGCAGTCGCCGAACTTTCCGAGATACTCGTATTAGATATGGCAGGAGTAAAGCGACGGTACATTTTTAACCATTTCATGAACATCCCCGTCTTTATCCGTTACTTTTACGGTAAAGCCGTTCATGTCGTGTACCATCGTTCCTTCGCCGATAGGAATATATTTTTTCGCGTTCGGAAGCGAATCGACTCTTACAGGCAGAACGCCCGTAGAATATGTTCCTTCTTCAACCTCGCGTCTGACATTTTCTCTTTCCCATTCGTACCAGTCGGGAACATGCGAAAATTCCGTTTCACCGGAAACCGCCTCAAGTTCGCTTAAGTCGGTTATTCTCCATTCTTTGCCGCAGGCATTGCACTTAAGAATTCTGCCTTCGGAACTCATTTTATACTCTGTCTTGCAGGAAGCGCACTGGTAAAGCACCTTGTGAAGACCCTCCGCATGACCTTTGTATGTGATTTTGATTCCGCGTTCTTTCTGCCATGCGAAATCATCGTACTGAAACATTTCAACTATCTTTTGATTGATTTCTTCAACGGAAGCATTCTTTAATTCTTCGGCCGTAAAAATCTGAGTAAACTCTGCCTCTGTCGGTTTCACTCCGCGGTCGTGGAGATTCCAGAAAGGTGAATTTACATGATGTCCGTGACATATTAAAGTTACAACGGGAACTTTAAGAAGCTTGCAGAGTTTTCCGAGGGATTCGGGAAGTACGGCGGTTGTGCCGCATAAAGAATATCTCGCCTCGGGATAGATTACCGCAACATCTCCGTTTTTTATG
Organism: Lachnospiraceae bacterium; assembly: GCA_017962225.1. Classification (GTDB taxonomy): domain Bacteria; phylum Bacillota; class Clostridia; order Lachnospirales; family Lachnospiraceae; genus UBA3766. The sequence continues at coordinate 6,760 of JAGCVT010000057.1, read as the reverse complement.
GTCTGTGAGAGCTGTTTTACGAGCGTTATATCGTTCGTGAATTTTCTTTTGCAGATGCAGCCTACATCGCGAAGAAGTTTTTCTCTGCCGATAAAACCGTCAATTGCAACAACATAATTTGCTCTCCAGGGATAGATTGCTTTGGTCGCAACCTTAAAATCCATAAAAGCGTTGTGGTTGCAAAGAAGAACAAAAGGAGGTTTCAAGCCTTCCGTGTTTACCTTTGTGATTTTACATTTGTGTTTCGCAACATCCGGCGCGCTTAAAATGTATGTCAGCGGCCTTAAATACCATCTGGTTCTGACAGGCGGTTTCTGCATGTCAAATCTTTTAAAATCTTCGTCTCTCACTATTCCTTCCCCTTAAAAGAATTAAATTTCTTTTACAATTATCGTCATCATATATCCGGAATCATCCGGCAGTTCATCAATACCATAAAAGCATCTCTCATTTATTTATCTCATTCTTATGAATAACCGAAACATGCGTTACTTCATTGGCTTCGTCCGGATATTCTTTTTCAAAATGCATTCCTATGGCTTCGGCTGTTTTGATCGAAGGCACATTCGTGTATTTGCAGTACGAGTATAGAGACGGATAATCCGTGTTCGTAAAAGCCCAGTCGCGAACTGCTGCTGCCGCCTCCTTCGCATAGCCTTTGTGCTGGCAGTCCCTTAGAATATGATAGCCGATTTCGGGCAACATTTCGCCCTCGATATTCTGAAGTGTGAGTCCGCAGTCTCCGATCATTTCGCCGGTTTCTTTTAAGCACACTGCCCAGAGTCCGAAGCCGTTTTCTTTGTAACGGTTCACGTTGCGCTCAATCCAGTCCATGACTCTTTTATCATCGAAATCATAAGGGTAATGGGCCATGATTTCCCTATCGCCAAGCACCGCTTTAAGCGCATTGAAATCGTCCGTATTCATTTCGCGTAAAACCAGTCTTTCGGTTTCTAAAATCTTTTTCATTTTTAATCGCAGGTATAACCCGGAGTTTTGTAAAGATATTTTTCTTCTTCAACAATCTGCGGATTCCAAACTTTTTCTTTCCAGTCAGCCTGTTCTATTTCTTTTATGGCAACGGAAACCGCTGATTCGTTACATCCTAAAGTTTCCGCTACGACTTTGGAAACTTCCAAAGCACATTTACTCTTAACTTCCTCGGTTCTGCCGGGATAACATTTAATCTCTACGTGTGGCATATTCATTCTCCTCCCGATGCTCTTTTGAACACCTATTCTATTATACATATTTCCTCATAAAATAAATAGGGATAAGTACTATAACTTACCCCCATAATGTATTCATCAGGCTCTTTGCTCTCTCCCTGCTGTAACCGGGATAGATTTCCTTAAAATATTTAGTTTCGGATACAGAATCCGTGTAGTATCTGAGTGCAAGTTCAAAACAGATTTTTTCAAATACCTGCGGCAGATCTTTTTCGATTTCTTTTTTGGAAGAAAGACTTTCGTATCCTTTTATGATCTGCTCTGCGGCTTCTTTGTCAAATCTTCCGCTGTATACGCAGGATGAACGAATACAGTCCGTAATTAAACTCAAGAAAGTCCGCATTCATATTCCTGTTTAAGCGCTGAACCACATACATTTTACCGGCCGCGCTCACAAGAAATGTATCATTGATAAGCCCGATTGAATTCGAACTGATTAATCTTGCATCGGCGTTTATGTATTTTTGGCATATTAATCCCAGGGATTCAGGGTCAATTCTCTTCATAAACCTAATATTAGATTAATTTTCCAAATCGTCAAGCGGACATGTTTTAATATCTTTCGCAGTGCCTTACAAATTCTTTAAAAATCTTAAAACTGTCTTCATCACTCATAAAAGAAAATTCAGGATGCCACTGCAGCGCCCATGCAAAAGTTTTGTCTTTTATCTCCACAGCTTCAATTAGTCCGTCTTCCGCAACGGCCATGATATTTAAACACGGTGCCGGATCTTTTACCGCCTGATGATGGTAACTGTTAACTTCCAGACTCTTTTTGTTTAAAAGGCCGAAAAGACTGCTGCTTTCTTTTATATTCACCCTGTGAACGGTTTTGTCATAAGGCGGGCTCTGATGATGATTAAGGCTTGTCGGAAACTGTGTCGGTATATCCTGATAAAGGCTTCCGCCGAGATACGCATTAACAAACTGAATTCCTCTGCAAATCCCTAAAAGAGGCATATCTTTTTCCAAAACCTGCTTTAAAACTTCCGCTTCCATATCGTCTCTTTCTTTGCAAAACGAGACCGTTTGGTTTATCGGAGTTTCATTATATATCGCCGGATTTACATCATGACCGCCGGTAAAAAGCACGCCATGGACGTTAGTCAAAAGTTCTTTTATATCATCCGCATCGCTCGTAAGCGGAAACATGATCGGAATACCGCCGGCTTTTTCAATCCCATTCATATAGCCCGGGAGCATCCATAAACTGTCTTTTTCCTCATCGACAAGAGGAATAATTCCTATAATCGGTTTCATATTTTTTCCTTTACTGATTCTATTTTTCCAAATCTTCAAGCCACAGTTTTACGGAAGCATCGCTTGGCATTCTCCAGTCGCCTCTGGGTGATAACGATACCGAACCAACCTTCGGACCATCGGGTAGACAGCTTCTTTTAAACTGCTGCGTGAAGAATCGCTTAAAGAATTTCTTCGCGGCTTCAAATATATCGCTGCTCGCAAGTTCGGGATAAGCTTTAATAGCGTATGCCACGCTTCTTGCAGGCTCGAATCCGTATCTTAAAGTGTAAAAGAGGAAGAAATCGTTTAGGTCGTATTTGCCGATTTTTTCTTCGGTCTTCTGCGCTATTTCGCCTTCTTTATTTGGTGTCAGTTCGGGAGTAATCGGCGTATCGCATACTGATAAAATAACCTCTTTTAATTCCTCGTTTTCACATGTGTATGCATAGGTTCTGCAGATATACTGAACCAGAGTTTTGGGAACCGAAGTATTTACCGCATACATCGACATATGATCTCCGTTATACGTGCACCACCCGAGCGCAAGCTCCGACAAATCGCCTGTTCCGACCACAAGACCGTTTTTCATGTTTGCGGCATCCATCAGTATGTAAGTACGCATTCTGGCCTGTGCGTTTTCGTATGTCACATCGCCCTCGCCCTGATATGTTTCTTCATGTCCGAGCTCCGACAGATGAAGTTTCACTCCTTCTTCAATCGGTATTTCGTGGGACTCATCCGCTAGCAGTTCCATCAGACGGCTTGCATTGTCAAACGTTGTCTTGGTTGTGTTTCCGCGATTGGGCATTGTATATGCGATGATGCGAATATCTTTTACGAGTTTTTTTGCTTCATGGCAGACTAAAAGTGCGAGGGTTGAATCAAGTCCGCCGGAAATTCCGATAACAAGATTTTTAATGCCTGTCGAACGAACTCTTGTTGCCAGTCCGTTAGCCTGAATTCGAAGTATCTTTTCACAGCGTGATTTTCTTAAAATATCGTCTTTCGGAACAAAAGGATTTCTTGCAATAGGATAGTCGTACTGTTTTAAAATCTCACCAAGTTCTCTCGCGCCGACTTCATTTTTTCCTATGGCTTTAATGCTAACCGAAACTCTTCTGTATCCGTTTACATTTTCGTTTTTGAATGTGTTCTGATGTCTTCTGTCATGCATTATCGCCTGCAGATCTATTACCGCTTTTTCGATATGCGGATATTCAGGGAAGATGCTTTCCGCGAGTATGCTTCCGTTCTGGGCAATAATCGAATGTCCTGAGAAAACAAGATCAGTACTGCTCTCATTCGTTCCCGACGAAACATAAATATAAGCCGAATAACACGAACCGCTTTGCTGCTTTACAAGTTCTTTTCTGTAGTCCTGTTTCCCTATAAGTTCATCCGAAGCCGACAGATTGGCAAGTATGTTGGCACCTGCCAATGCAGCATGTGTGCTTGGCTTATCGGGTATCCACAAATCCTCACATATTTCAACACCGAGAACTGCTCCCGTTGCCTCATCTTCCGCTAGTATATCTACTCCGAAAGGCACTTCTTCACCGCCGATTTTTACCGTCATATTCTTTATATCTTTTCCCGAAGTAAACCATCTGACCTCATAAAACTCAGAATAATTCGGAATATATGATTTGGGAATCAGCGCTTTTATTTTTCCGCCCGAAATAATCGCCGCACAGTTATAAATGCAGTTTGCAAACCTGAAAGGAATTCCGACTACTGCCGTAAGTTCTTTGCCTTTGGTAGCATCCGCAATTTCCTGCAGGGCTTTTTCCGATTCTTTTAGGAGTAAATCGCTCTGAAACAAATCCGCCGAAGTATACCCTGTAACTGAAAGTTCGGGAAACACTATAAGCCCGCTTTCTGCCGACTGATTTATTATGTCTGTAATCTCACTTGTATTAAATTTCACATCTCCGATTTTTAAACCTGGTGTTGCCGAAACAACCTGAATAAGCTTATTTTCCATGACTTTTCTTCCTCATAAAAAAATAAAAAAGCAAAGATATCCGTTTGTCAGACATCTTTGCCTTGAGTGAAGTATAGCACTATTATTAAAAAATGTACAATAATTCGTTATTTAATAATCTTACTTTTTATTCTTAAGCATGCCTCGGTATGCATTATCCAGTGTCTCGAAAAAGGCATCTGTATAAGTCCGCGAATATCCTTGTCGCACCAGTAATCTATGAGCCAGACTGCACTTTCGTCTTCGCTTACGACGCGAAGCGATTTAAGATATTCTTTTTTCTCTGCTGGGATTTTTCTTTTTAAATCCTCGTAGGTTAATTCTTTTAGGATTTTTTCGGAGCTTTTCTTCACGTCCGAAATATATGCATAAAGTTCTTTTAAATCAAGCTGTTTGGAGAAATCCGCGATATCGTTCTGGAAAAGTTCGTTGCCTGTTGTGATTATGGGCGAACCGATTTTTTTATCATAACCTTTCTTAAAGAAAACTTCTTCGTCTCCTTTTACGAGATCATGCGCAACGATGTCTTCGATTCTGAAGACATGCCAGAGCGAATATGCGATTGTTTTGTTGTGAAGGCCTTCGGCCTTTAAGAAAGGGATTGCGTTGAAATCATCTTTTTTCAAATCCCTCTTAAAAGAAGCAATCACGTCCCAGATTTCGTTTCTTAATTCAATCAAAGAATCGATACCATCTTCGAAAGTATCTTTTTTCTTTAACTGAGTCTGCATTTGTTTGTTTAATTCCGACCATTCTTTATTCATATTCCCTCCTCAAATAAACTCAGTTGTTTATATTTCTCGGGGTACTCATTCATGTATGCGAAAACGTCATCCGCTTTATACATTATACCCTTTTCTTTGCAGAAATTCCTGAAAAGTTCTGATAGTTCTTTTGCGTTAGGACTCAAGATTTCATAGGCATATCCGTATGTTTCAATATACTTTTGTTTCAGACCCGGGAAATGCTTATCAAGTGCCTCATAAAAGTATTCTCTGTCGCCTTCTCTTAATGTTACGCCCATTCCGCAATTAACTATACCCTTTACTTTGACACGTGCGCATTCTTCGAGTATGGTCTGCACATTTTCTTTGGTATCGTTTATAAAAGGCAGAAGCGGCGAAAGCCAGACAACTGTCGGAATATTTCGCTTTTGCATTTCTTCAAGCACTTCAATTCTTCTTTGGGTATTGCAGACATTCGGTTCTATGATTTTGCAAAGCTCGTCATCATATGTTGTGAGCGTCATCTGAACCACGCATTTTGACTTTTTGTTTATCTCATCCAGCAAATCAATGTCTCGCAAAATCCTGTCGGATTTCGTTTGAATCGCAAGGCCGAATTCATTCTTCAGAATAACTTTAAGACATCTTTGCGTAAGCTTTATTTCTTCCTCGCAGTGTAAATACGGATCAGATATATAGCCTGTTCCGATCATGCATTTTTTTCTTTTTGATTTAAGAGCCTTATCAAGAAGTTCGGGAGCATTTTGCTTTACTTCTATGTCTTCAAACTTATGTTTTAGCTGGTAGCAATTACTTCTTCCGTCACAATAAATGCAGCCGTGAGTACACCCACGATAAACATTCATTCCGCAAAATCCATTATTCTTGTTTAGTATTCCTTTGGCATCGACAAAATGCATAGTGTCTCCTTTAGCCGTTAACGCGTTTAAGAAATCTCTTATCGTTCATCTGCTCGTTGGTTACATACTCTCCGTCCTTAAAGAAAGCATATGTAGTAATCGGTGTCGGTGCATTCTGCGCTTCCTCTTTAGTCGAAAGTTTGATTGCCTTAAACTTTATTCCGTTTGCATTGGCAGTTTCTTCGAGAACAGGAACGTATTTTCCGTTGTACGGACACTGATTTGTGTAATACAAAACATAGCCTTTTTCATCCGTATGAGGATGCTTCGCACACTCCCTAAAAGAGGGTTTCTTTCTTTTTTAGGTTTATCTGATTATTTTTTTCTGATCGGATGTCTGACCACGGTTTTGAGTTTCTCGGGTGCAACTTTTCGCACATCACTTAAATAAATCTCATGATGATATCTTTTATCGGTGATGTCTAATACATAACCTTCTTTTTCCATGAATTCGTGCATTGCATCGACTGTTGCAGGTTCATCGTCGTATGGACCGATGTGCATGCACTGAACGCATAGCCCTTCATTATATGAAAAGAGTTCGACTTTGGAAAAATCAGTCTTTTTCTTTTTCGTTGCCTCTTCTTTAGCCCATTCAAAATCTGCTTTGGTGACAAAATCGGGAAGGCGAATCACCGATATCCACTCGAATTTTTCCTT
>JAGCVT010000056.1 GCA_017962225.1 Lachnospiraceae bacterium | reverse complement strand
TCGGACAGGTTTTGCTTCAATCGTTTCAGATCCATGGTATTCCTCGCATCCTGCATAGATTCTTTTCTTTACAGTTCCTATCATAAACGCTTGAACGAATCCTCGCTAATGGTTATAATGAATATCGTGATATGCCTTTTTGGAATATCAACGATAGTATGAAAGGATGATCCTCATGGAAATAAGAACCCTTAGATACTTCCTTGCCGTTGCAAGGGAAGAAAATATGACACGTGCTGCGGAACTTCTGCATGTCACACAGCCCACGCTTTCAAAGCAATTGAAAGCCCTTGAGGATGAACTGGGAAAGAAGCTCTTTACCCGTCACAGTTTCAGCATCCGTCTGACGGATGAAGGCATCCTTCTTCGGAACCGTGCAGAAGACCTGATCTGCATGGCTGATAAGATCGAGCAGGAATTCGTATCCCTTGATGACATCACCGGAGGCGAACTATACCTCGGTCTTGCGGAATCCTATCAGATTAAATATCTTGCGAGAGTTATAAAAGAATTCAAGACACGCTATCCGAACCTTCATTACCACATCACAAGCGGCGATACAGAACAGATTGCAGACAAACTCGACAAAGGACTGCTGGATTTTCTTGTTCTGGCTGAATATCCTGACAGTCGTAAATATGAATATATTGAATTCCCTGAAAGTGATAAGTGGGGGCTTGTGATACCTGAAGATGATCCTCTCGCAAAGAAGAAGACGATCCGTGCAAAAGATCTGGTCGGACTGTCTCTCTTCTGTTCCGAACAGGCATGGAATAATGAGATCAAAGAGTGGGCCGGAGCATCATTTCCTGAAATGAAGCTGGAGGGATCCTTCCGTCTTTCCTATAACGGTTCCATCTTTGCAAAAGAAGGTCTCGGATATCTGCTGACATTTAACCACCTTATCGATACTTCTGAAGGCAGTGGTCTTGTGTTTCGTCCGCTCACACCAACAGCGGAAACGAAACTTTATATTGCCTGGAACCGTTATCAGACTTTCACACCGATTGCCGAAAGATTTCTTGAACAGTTGCAGCAGTCATTTTCAGACAAGACCTCCGATTTGTCTTAGTACATAAAATTAAAATATATTTTAGTAAGTAAAACCGTAAGTTATATAAATCAATTCCCGTCAAATCTAATTTCTATCTGCGGATCGTAATACGGACAGTCATATTCCAGCATAATATCAATTATCTTGTTTAAATCATCCACAGGCATGCTGAAACTGCAATCAAATATAACGTATTGTGAGTTCTCAAATATCGTAAAAGAACCGTTTGCGCTTTCAAAATTCTGCTCATCGAGCATGTCGTAATTGCTGAATGTCCTTTTGATTTTTTCCTTCATTTCAGAAACAGGCAGATTAGCTAATCCTTGGATTGTTTTATCATCACAAATGCTTTGATAAACCTTTTTATTATCAAGATAAATGCCGTCTTGGTATTTCCAAAAAACCAATTGTCTTGCCATATTTTTATCCTTTCAAATATCTTTCTTCATCCAGTAAACCATATGTAGCTCTTTCCGCAGTCCATTCCAGTCCGTTTAGTTTGGCAGCTATAAAATCCAAATGACAGTCCATATCATCTCTGAGGTATGCATCACCCCAGGGCTGGGCATCGGAACTTATGAGACGCTGTCGCTGTTCCTCGGTTTGAGGATGGATTGTCCGCATACAATACATTTTGGGAGGCATCATCTTAAGGCATTTTTCAGCATTAATATAATCTCCGTTATGAATATAAACCAGTGCTGCCTGTCTTGGGTATTGTTCCTTGTTTGATGTGAAATAATTTTCCAGATTGCCGTAGTTTTTTTCCACATCGTCAAAGAACTCACGATACCTATCTTTTATGTGCTCAAAAACGCGTTCTGCAAGGTCAGGATATGACTCCTCCTTACCGTCAAAATCAAAATCGAAATACTCCTGCAGAATCTTTGAATCGCATTTTATTATGCTGTTTGCACGAACTTTATCTGTCAGTTTGGTTACAGGCTCACATTCTATGATATGCAGAGTCAAATCGTCGAAATAAGCATATTTAAGCTCATAAACCAAGTGAATATTTATTTTTCCGGGTTTGTTTTTAACCGGATATTCACAGAAAAAAACATTAACGAAGTAAGGCGCCTGCATTTTGTACAAATCGTTTTCTGCAGAAAGCTTTACTCCGTTTTCTTTTGCTATTACCTTCATCGCTGAATGTAACAAATCTTTACCCATTTTCACCCCTATAACTCATTATGACAAAATGCCATATATTAGTACGTAAAATCAAAATATAGGCCTTATAGTTTAAATTGCTTTTTTTCATGGCTGCAAATTCTTTTGCATATATTTTTAAACTTTTCCCTAATGTGTCTTGCTTGGAATCATCATAGCACCCCCGGCAAGTACCGCAATCCCACCGATTCCAATTATAAACCAACCGAGCCATCTCGCATCTCCGCCCATCTCAGCAGGATTATCGGGATTGTAAAAGATTGTAACTGTCTGACCTGTTCTCATGCCGGACTCCCATATATCGCTCGGGCCGGCGTATGTTTTGCCATCGACTTCGTATTGTACATATGCAACATAGTTCGCACTTGTTCTGTGCTTGCTCCAACTTTGCGTAGAATTCGATATTTTCTCAATTTTTGTTATTTCTGCCTCAACGGGAACATATCCTGAGTTTCTGATAAACTGAACCCAAATACCGAGGCCTGCAAATGCCAGACCAACAATGATAAAAAGTATTCCCATAACCGTGTTTTTTGAATTCATTTATATATCCTTCTCCTAAATGATTACATCTTCACTTTATCAAATACAGTCTGAAGTTCTTCCTTCGCTCCTTCAAATTTAGGCCAGGCATCAATTCCATCATTACTTTTACGAGGAATAATATGGATATGAAAATGATTAACCGACTGTCCAGCACTCTCATCGTTGGCGTTAAGCAAATTTATTCCGTCGTAACCACAGTTTTCTGTTAAATGATTTGATACTCGTTTTATGGTATTCATAACAGCCGAAAGCGTTTCTGAATCGCAATCCAATATATTCTTATAATGTTTTTTGGGGATAACAAGTATATGACCATCAACATCCTTGGCAATATCCATAAATGCGAGTGTTTCATTGTTCTCATATATTCTCAACCCTTTAATTTCACCTGATGCTATTTTACAAAATATACACTCTTCCATTTGTACCTCCACAAATTACGATTTGGCTAGTGCGTTATATCAAAATACACACTCTCATTATAATTTATTTGTTCCTTCTGCTTTTAACTCCTCAAAAAGAACTTTCGCATGCTCATATTCAGATGATTTTTTGTCAAATTCATCCATCCCGAGCTTGCCATTTTCATAATCCATATCAAAAAAGGCTACAGCAGCTTTAACCGCCATAACCCCCGTTACACTATAAGAAAATTATTTATCAAGCTCCTTTATTATATCATCAATTGAAATATTTTTCTCGCTTGCAATGCGCGCGAGATCTTCGTATTCGTACTTTTCTCTCAGAACTCCGAAGCCTTCGGATTTTTTAATTCTTATTTCTCCGAATGGTGTTTCTTTTTTTACGATTTCTCTTTTAAGAGTGTATCTTTTGCTGACATTTTCCCTTATGCCGAGCGTGGTTGTGTGTTTGAAAATAAGCGAAACCATTTCGTCTTTTTTAGCTTCGTTGCACATTACGGAAAGAAGTATTCCCGGGCGTGATTTTTTCATTCCGACGGGAACGGTATAAACCTCCAGAGCACCTGCTTCAAAAAGTTTTTCCATTGCAAACGCAATTTTCTCGCCTGTCATATCGTCGATATTGCAGGAAAGTTCCGTTATCTGCGACGCCTTTTCATTCGTGCTTCCAAGGAATGCCCGAACACAGTTGGCCTGCTCGAAATCTTTCTTGCCCATTCCGTAACCAATCTTATCTACTGTCATTACAGGCATTTCGCCGAATGATGCTACGAAGTATTTAATGAGTGCAGCGCCTGTGGGTGTACAGAGTTCGCCTTTTATGTGACCCGCGGTGAAAGGAACACCTCTTAAAATATACGCGGTAGCAGGTGCGGGTACCGGAAGAATTCCGTGTGCGCAGTGAACATGACCGCTCCCGACGTGAATCTCGGAAGCTACAATTTTATCGGCCTTTAACTCATTCATCAGCATGCAGACCATCGTAATGTCCGCGATTGCATCCATGGTTCCGACTTCGTGGAAATGAATCTCCGTTACAGGCTTGCCGTGCGCATTGCTTTCAGCCTCTGCTATCATGGCATAAACGTTCTTTGCGTCGGTTTTTACGTTCTCAGGTATATTTAATGCGTCAATAATGGCTTCTATATCTTTTAGGCTTGAATGATGGTGCTCATGATGATGTTCATGATGATGCTCATGCTCATGGTCATGGTCATGATGGTGTTCGTGCTCATGGTCGTGATGGTGTTCGTGCTCATGGTCGTGTTCGTGGTGATGATCATGCTCCTCTCCCTCGCTCACACCGTCTACAAGGACGTTCATATGAGTTCCGAGGATACCGCACTTGGTCATAGGCTCGGCATTAACCGTCACCTTAGGTATGCCCGAATTATTTATTTTGTTAATAAAAGCTTCTTTGTCATCCAGTAATTCATAAAGGGCAGCCGAGAGCATATCTCCCGCAGCACCCATTGAACATTCAAGGTAAAGTGTCTTCATATTGAGTCCTTTCACACTGATTTTGGTTTACATAATTTGTCTATTTCTTATTCATATGATTTATGAGGCTTGCATAGTAGCCTGCCCCGTAGCCATTATCGATATTTACTACGGTTACGCCCGATGCACAGGAGTTTAACATCGACAAAAGTGCCGAAAGTCCTTCAAACGATGCTCCATACCCCACGCTGGTTGGAACAGCTATGACCGGACAGTCCACAAGACCTCCGACAACACTCGCAAGTGCTCCTTCCATACCCGCGATTGCGATGATAACCGAGGCGCTCATGAGCGAATCCATTTTGGATAAGAGTCTGTGAAGACCTGCCACTCCGACGTCGTAAATTCGCTCGATTTCGTTGCCAAAAAACTCCGCCGTAACGGCTGCTTCCTCTGCAACCGGTATATCACTCGTTCCTCCGGTCACAATTACGACTTTTCCGAGTCCGTCTGCAGGTCTTTTTTCGCCAACTATTGCAATCTGGGCTTCCTCATGAAAAGTTAAATCTGCATTTAACATTGTTTTTAAGGCATTTTCCTTCTCTTTTGACAGTTTTGTGATCAAAATTCCGTCATTTGAGTGCTCTTTTAGGGTCTCGACGATAGCCTTTATCTGCTCCGGAGTTTTTCCTGCACCGTAGACAACCTCACCTGCTCCCTGACGGTTCTTTCTCTGCAGATCCAGGGTGGCAAAATCGAGTTCGGCGAAGGGTTCTTTTTTGATGAGAAGCTCCGCCTCGGCGACTGATATTTTATTGTCTCTTACATCCTCAAGGATTTGATATAAGTCTGTTTTCATATTTATCTCTTGTTTCTTTTGGGTTTACATAATAATTGAACAATTGGGGACGGTTCCGTTTTGACTTTTTTGAGCAAAACAGAACCGTCCCCAATTGACTCTTTTATGCGTTCTTTTTAACTAACATTTTTCTGATGATGCCTTTCGGGTCTTTTATGAAAAGCATTACAATCCAGATAATGAGGCCGAGTGCAACTACGCAAAGGCCGAGATATGAATCGTTTAACATATCTTCCGCAGCGGGTGTGAAGAATTCTGCACCGAGCTCTGCATATTCGAAGATTGCATCCACAAGCCACATAAGTGATGCTCCCCAGTACATAAGAGCAAGTGTGCCGTATCTCATTGAGTTGTCGGGAGCTTTTTTATACCAGATTAAAGTAACGGTAATTGCTGCAAAAATTGTTATAAGAAGTGTCATGCCTTTACCTCCTTCGAATCTGTATTCTCTGCCTGGCGTTTTTCGATTACGTTGGAAACGATTACCATTCCAACCCATGCTGCGGTTACAAGCACAGCCATCGTAACACCGGCGGTTCCCATTTCGGCCAGCATTCCGCCTACCTCGCCTTCCTTAACTGCTGTAAGGAAAGGAAATGTGGGAATTACTTCTCCATGCCATATATGCTCGAATGCAAGCAGTGCACTGCCGCCCCAGAGCATCTTATTGAGCCATCCGAGTTTGGTGGAGAATTTTGTGCCGATCTTTTCAGCGGCACTTGTTCCTTCTACCGATGCCTTCTTTAAATCATTATTTTCTTTCTTTTTTACAACCGCCGTAACGATTGTGGTAACGATTGCTTCCGTTCCCGGAACTAAAAAACAAGCCATGATAACCTCCTGTATAATCAATTATTCATTTTTCTTTTTAGAGATGTGTCCCCAAGTGGTAAAAAAAGCCAAAATAGAACCGTCCCCAATTGGCTAATCGAGAATTCCTGCTGCTTCCTGCATGAGTTCGATGATGGGCAGATGCTGAGGACATACGCTCTCGCACTGACCGCAGCCGATACAGTCCGAAGCCTTGCCGCCTCTTGACGCAACGCCCGAGTAGAAGTTCTTTGCTCTCCAGTCATCGGGGTAACGGCGAAGCGTATTGATGGTTCTGAACACATCGGGAATACTGATCTGCATAGGGCAGCCGTCGCAGCAGTATCTGCAGGCCGTACAGCCTATCTGTTTCATGTTTAAAATATCCGATGTAACTTCGTTAACAACCGCGAATTCCTCGTCTGTTAAAGGTTCAAAATTCTTAAAAGTATTTATATTGTCGTTCATCTGCTCTTCGTTGGACATACCGGAAAGAATGGTCATAACTCCGGGAAGAGATCCGACGAAACGAAGCGCCCATGATGCAACCGATTTGTCGGGATGAACTTTCTTAAACTTCTCTTCGATTTCGGGAGCCATGGAAGCAAGCATACCGCCACGTACGGGCTCCATTACGATAATCGGAATGTTTCTCTCGTGAAGTATATTATAAAGTTCCTCTGAACGAACTACGGGGTTTGTTCTGTCGAGGTAGTTAAGCTGAATCTGAACGAACTCAACCTCGGGATGTTTGTCGAGTACTTCTTTTAGGAGCTCGGGACTGCCGTGGAATGAAAAACCGAAATGTTTAATCTTTCCTTCTTCTTTCTTTTTAAGACCCCATGAAAAGCAGTCATATTTTTCATATGTTTCGTAGTTGGAACCGTCTTCTACGGAATGTAAAAGATATAAATCGAAATAATCGACACCGCACTTCGAAAGCTGATCGTTGAAGATTCTTTCAACGTCATCCTCGCACTTCATTTCCCACGCGGGAAGTTTCGTTGCAATCTTAAAGCTTTCTCTGGGATATCTTTTTACGAGCGCTTCTCTGGCGGCGATTTCTGATTTTCCGCCGTGATAAATGTATGCGGTATCAAAATAATTCATTCCCGCATCCATGTAGCTGTCGACCATACGGCAAAGCTGCTCATGATCGATAACGCCGTCTTTTTCGGGCAGACGCATAAGTCCGAACCCTAGTTTAGGCATGGTGCTTAAATCAATGCTCATTGTTTTACCCTCCTATAAACAAATTGCGATATTCGCCAGGTGCCATCCCCTTATCCTCGCGAAAAACTCTGTTAAAGCTTGGAATACTCTGAAATCCTGACATCATAGCCACTTCGGTAAGAGTCATATTTTTCTGCGATAAAAGTTCTATCGCTTTTTCGATTCTGACAGTATTCAGCCATTTGCTGTAATTCATGCCCGTAAGGTTTTTAAATATTCTTGAAAAGTAATCTTTGCTTATACCCGCCATTTCGGCCATGGCGCCCTGAGAAAGATCGTCTGCGGTCAGATTATTCTTAATATAATCTGTAACCATCATCATTCTTCTCATGACGTCATCCGTATAACCGTTAATGGCTTTCGGATCAAGCTCCGGCGCAAATTCTTTTCTGTGCTCATCGAGCGTCAGCATGAATCGCATTAAAAGCATGCAGCATTTTAATTCCTTGTTATTATCATTTGAAAAGAAAATATCTTTCATTTCAAACGTTAACTCTTTTAACTCTGCTGCCAGTTCGGGGTGTGAATTTTTGCAGACAACATGAAGGTTCTTATAAAAATGCATTATTCTCTGCAGATCGAACAGCGAATTCATAAAAGAATTGCCAAACTGTATTACCAGAGATTCCTCTCTGTCCGCATCGATAATTCCGTGCATTTCCATAGGCCATGCCAGTACGAAATCGCCTTCAACCAGGTCGTATCTTTTCTGGTTTACCATGTAGATATTCGTTTTGCCCGGTCCCACAAGAATGATTTCACCGTACGAATGCCAGTGCATTTTATAGTTTCTTTCCTTGTAGCCGGTGGACATGTTAAATGCGCTTACATTTTCAAATCCATAAATTTCATATTGACTGAAATCCACTGCTGACACTCCCATTTTACGCCGTTAAGTTTTTTATATCTACTTATATTCTGACTATAATATATCATTTTTTGTCTTTATTTCTTTTATGAGAACAGCTGACAAAATATAACAAAATTTGATAAACGGGAAGTCAATATATAAGAAGAAGCATCCCCATAACAGAAGTATATTACATTTGATTAAAACGCACAATTTGATTTGATGATTTTTATATAAAAGGAGTTTTATGAAAAGTTTAACCAGAGATATGACCACGGGAAATGCCGTAAAACACATACTTCTGTTTTCGCTGCCCGCATTGATCGGAAATATTTTTCAGCAGGTATATAATCTCGCCGATTCGATTATAGTCGGCAAAATAGTCGGTGCAAATGCACTCGCGGCTGTCGGGGCATCAGGCTCTATCACATTTTTCTTCTTCGCGCTCTGCAACGGTATAGGAAGCGGCGGCGGAATCGTGGCTTCGCAGTACTATGGTGCACACGACGAAAAGAATGTTAAAAACTGTATCGTAAACACAGGCCTTATAATGCTTCTGGTTCCGCTTATATTCGGAACCGTAGGCTTTATCAGCGCGCCTTATCTTTTACGTCTTTTAGGAACACCCGAGCTTATTTTAGCCGACGCGACAATGTACATCCGCTATATGTGCATCGGTCTTTTGTTTGTATCCTTATATAACTACATTTCATCGATGCTTCGTGCCTTCGGAGATTCGGTATCGCCGTTAATCTTCCTTATTGTATCGACGATTATCAATATTCTCCTTGACCTTCTCTTTGTGTACAAATTCAGAATGGGCATAAGGGGCGCCGCAATCGCTACACTCGTCGCACAGTTTATATCTGTCATAGGCAGCGGAATATATGCGGTCACAATGAACTATTATTTCAAATTGAAAAAAGAAGACTTCTCTCTGTCTTCCGAAATGATTAATAAGATATTAAAGCTCGGCATTCCCATGTCGCTTCAGTTTGCGTTAATCGCCATATCAACCATGGCTTTGCAGCGTGTTGTTAACGCATACGGAACCGCTGTTGTGGCAGCATTTACAGCCACCAGCCGAATCGAGCAGATTGTTCACCAGCCTTACCAGACACTCTGTGCTTCTTTAGCTACGTTCTGCGGTCAGAATTATGGTGCTAATCAGAAAGACCGTGTACTCGACGGACACAGAAAAGGCATGATTATGATGGCTATCGTATCGGTCGTTATGTTTGTACTGATGCAGATTGCAGGCGAAGCTCTTACATCTTTGTTTGTATCCGACCCCGAGGTTATAAGACTCGGTGCAATGGGACTTAAGATTACAAGTTTCTTTTATATCACTCTCGGAACAATCTATGTTGTAAGAGGTACTTTAACAGGTGTCGGCGATGCTTTCTTTGCACTGTTTAACGGCATCATCGAAGTTTTGGGAAGATTCATTGTTCCCATCACTCTCACGGGCCTTCTCGGCATGGGCGTAAAAGGAATATGGTTATCCACAGGCCTTGTATGGGCAGTCAGCGGAATCACCGCATGGATGAGATATTATTCACGTCTGCACGAAAAAAAAGACTCTTCCCGGGTAATTGACAAAATAAGCCGTATCCGTCATAAAAAATTACTTTCGCATTAAGGTAAAAACCATAAAATTCTCTTTTCGAAATCGTGTATAAAACAGTAGGACACGAAGCGGATAAATGTGGTATAATTACGTAAATGTACGTTAATACCGTCTTTTTCGGAAAGGGAATTGAAAATGGATAGTAAATACGATGCTTTTATAAGCTACAGACATTCAGAACTCGATAAATTTGTCGCTACGACTCTTCATAAAAAACTCGAAGCCTTTAAACTTCCTAAAGGTGTTAAATCCCCTACGGGCAAAAAGAAAATAGAGAGAGTATTCCGTGACCAGGACGAACTGCCGCTTGCAAGCAATTTAAGCGACCCCATCACCCAGGCTCTGGAAAACTCGGATTATCTTTTGGTTATCTGTACTCCCAGACTCCCCGAGTCCGAATGGTGCAAAAGAGAAATCGAAACATTTATTAAACTTCACGGAAGAGATAAAGTCCTTGCGGTTCTGGCCGAAGGTGAACCTGAGGAATCCTTCCCCGAAGCTCTTACAAAAGAAGCTTACGAAGTAACAAATCCCGACGGTACCACTGAGACTAAATATCGTATATTCGAGCCGCTTGCAGCCGATGTGAGAGGCAAAAACAACAAGGCCATCAAGAAGGCCATGAATGATGCCATCTTAAGAATCTGTGCGGCTATTTTCGGACTCAATTACGATGAATTAAAACAGCGTCACAAAGAGCGTGCAATGAGACGAACTCTTTCTATCGTAAGTGCAGTTGCTGCTGCCCTTATGCTCTTTAGTGCCGTTTGTATAGGTCTTATGTTTAAGATCATGACACAGTCCGAAATGATTATGGACCAGAATACCGAGATTAAAAGGCAGTATTCGGAAATAGAAGCTCAATCAAAGCAAATAAGCGAACAAAAAGACCAGATAGAAGAACAGTTTACCGAAGCTCAGATAAATCTTGCGAAGGCAACTACTATAAATGCTGAAGAGCTTATCTCGGAGGGAAGAAAATACGATGCGGTATATGCGCTTCGACAGGTAATGCCCAAATCATCCAAAGATGATTCTTATCCTTACACTACAGATACAGAATACTCTATGGCAAACGCATTGGAAGTATATGCCGACCACGATCTTCTTTATGCCGGAAGAACTTTTGATTCGGAGTCCATAATAGAAGCAGTCAAGATTTCCGACGATTATACAAAGCTTGCCACCATCGACGCTTGTCAAAACTTCCATGTGTGGAATACCTCAACAGGACAGGAACTCTTAAGCAAGCCACTCAATCTTGAATCATACTACAAAAAAGATTACTCCTTTGATTTTATTGACGATAATACTCTTTTATACAGTGACAACGGAAAAATCTTCAGACTGAATCTTACAGACAATACGGAAAGCGAAATATCAAATCCCGATGGTTCAGATACCTACTTCGGAAGTATTTACCGTTTCTTCGGAGCTGACAAATTTGCAGTTTTCACAGGTGACGGATTTGCATTGTTTGATACAAAGACCGGAAACCTGATCTGTGAACACTCTTTTACGGAAGTAGCTGATGATGTTAGC
Source organism: Lachnospiraceae bacterium (assembly GCA_017962225.1). Lineage (GTDB taxonomy): Bacteria > Bacillota > Clostridia > Lachnospirales > Lachnospiraceae > UBA3766. The sequence goes on along the minus strand of JAGCVT010000056.1, from coordinate 10,745 downwards.
TCTCCAACCGTTTTCGATGTAGTTCTGTCGGAAGATGGTAATACACTTTATTTCTCATGTTCAGAGGCCTTTACAACGAACACTTATGTTGTAATACTTGACATCGCATCCGACGTTATGCAGTCAACGGATCTTCCGATAGAAAGCGGTTCGTCTCTTGCTGCTTATAATGATAATGTGTTTATTTCCGGTTATGTTTCTTCGGATAACGCTCTTATCTATAACCATTATATCTTCTGCATAGACAGGACAAGCGGAAAGATTAATTGGAAAAATACCGCGCCCGGCTTCTTTTATGATATAAAACCGAGCTCGGAGTTTAAATATATCTTCGCTTCAGGATATGACTGCCTGTATGTTCTTGATCCCGAAAACGGAGATACGCTTTTGACACTGAACGCATATTCAAAAGTCTGCAATCTTATTGCAAGCGACAGAAACAGAGCAATAATTCTGACTTCGGACTGTATGCAATACGGCTTTTTGGACGGATATGCAGATCTCTATCTGACATCGCTTTTCAACAACCGCCCCGAAGTTCAGGCTGAAAAATTTATCATTGGCTACGGCAAGGTATTTATCAAGTTTAACGGTACTACTTACGTTTCTCTTTACGAATATAAGGATTTTGAAGACGATCCCGTTCTTGAGTGCAACTATTCGATTACAATGTGTATAAACGATGCAGAACAGTTTGTACGTAAAAACAGTGATACAGGCCTACTCGAATTATATTCAATGGGTTCCAAAGAACCTTTATCTACCATGGAAAACAAATATTCTTACAGTACTTTTGTCGGTGACGGAAGCGAGCTTTTCGCTAATTACGGATTCGGATTAGTCATATACAATATTTCAGACGGTTCTGTTTATAAAGAAGTTCCTTCGCTGAACAGTCCTTCTTTTGAAGAAAGTGCCGTAACAAGTGACAGAAATTACATCTATAGCGGAAGAGACTTTGAAGACCACATATTCTTATACTCACTTACTACAGGCGCTGTCGAAGATATCTTTAAACCGGATATTCCATCCGGCGAAACTATAAAAGTTTTCGGTTTGGACAAAGAGCATTATGCCGTAAAAAGAGAGTCCGGCGCTCTGGAAATATACAAAGGCAAAGGCACCAAACCCATATATACTTTAGACAGACTGCTTAGCAACAGGGACGACTTCAGGGTAATAAGCGACAGCAATCTTTTTGCCGTAGCGTATCTTGACAAAACTGTAGAGTTTTACAGTTTCGGTGATACAATCGAACCGGTTAAAACCTTAAATTTTACAGAAATGTCCAGCGCTTCTTTCGATTCACTAAGATATTATCCGGAGAAGAATATCTATGTAGCGGGCATCGGATTGAAAACTCTTGTATTAAACGAAAATCTCGAGGCATTTGCTTGCCTTCCTATGAAAGCGGATTACCTGCCATTGAAAGACAGCTTCATATATCATTACAACAGCAATGCTCTGTATACGGTAAAATGCTACAGTTATGACGATCTGATGAAAGAAGCAAATATGCTTTTGAATGATTACACACCTTCAAAAACAACCATAGAAAAATACAATCTTGAAGACTAAAAAGTATAGTTAAGAAATAAAAAATGTCCGACATTTACTGCCGGACATTTTTTTATGTAAAGAATTATTATTCTTCTTTTTTATCATCTATAAATTCGTAGTCTTCCTCACATTTCGGAACACTCGTTGCATTAACGGGGCTGATGGATTCAAAAACCTGCGTGTAATATACGGTGAATGATTTATTTCTTTTATCATCACTCATACCGAAGAAAATCATATCTGATTCGTATTCCTCAAAGTTTTCTCTCTGACTGTCAAGCGCCATTTTATCCATCAGAATATCACAGTGGTATGATTTATCGTCATAAGTAATTATCGTCCAGACATAGCCGCCTTCATTGATTTCCATGGTTTTATCAAGCAGTGCTAAATTCTGTTCATGATACTGACCTAAAGCGCCAACCATCATGGAATTAACATTAAGCTGTACCATGAGGGCTTCATAGAATTCAAGGAACTGCCATGAATGCATTTTACCGGAGATAATCTGATTGACAACATAATCTTCTGTTTCAAATGATTCAGTTATCATTCCCTCTTCGGAATCATCCATTTTTTCCTCTTCTGGATCGGGATATACAAGTTCGAATGTTTCGATTAATGTTTTATATATTTTTGCGGCACGCTGCATGTCATCATCTTTTTCAGTTACGGCGCCGTTTATTGTTTTCTCACAGACTTCCTTGTATGCATCAATTATTTCCTTTGCTTCTTCTTCGCTTATCGCGCCTGTAATAAATTCTTCACCGAATTCGTCGGATTCATATGACGGGAAATATTTTATCGTGTAAGTTTCCAAATCTTCGGTATCGATATCCACACAGTAAACCACGGGGCTTGAGAGTTCCGCAAGCGTTCTGGCAATCTTAAATTCGCCTTCCGTACAAGCAAGATCTCCGGATAATTCAAATGAAGGCTTTGCATCGTGAACCGCCTCAAGAATTTCCTTGGTTACCCTGACAACCTTGGGATTGTTTTTTACTTCCATTTTGAAAACGGGATTAACTGCAACCGGATTGAATTCATACACGCCTGTTTCCCTTAAGGAATCATACTCGGGTAAAAGGGCCTCATCGAGTTTCTCTTCTTCTTCGACAGGCTTTGTATTGTTTGCTGCGGTTGTCTGATCCTCGTCTTCGTTATCCGTACCGGCAGAAGCTGTTATCGAGACCGGCTCGGGATAATCCTCTATGGTCTTGGCATTATTGCATCCGCTGCCGGCAAACATCGTAAAAACAAATGCTGCCGAAAGCAGGTACGAAATAACTGTTTTTGAAATTCTTTTTAAATTCATATTTTATAACATCCTTTTTATGAGCCAAAGCAATTTCTTTGACCTTATTTTTTATAATCTTGTGCACATTCGGGAACCATATCCGGAATACTGCCTATCTTCATTTCTCCGTATCTGTCATACAAATACAGATTTGATTTGGTAACCGTAAAAGACTCATTTCTGGTAGTATCACTCATGCCAAAATACTTCATTTGCGGATCACAGTTTTCGCCGTGAATGGTTTTATCATATTCGTATGTAAGTATTTCATACGAAAGATCGCAATGATATGCATTTCCGTCAATAATAATCACATTCCAGATATTATTGCCGGTTTGAATCATTTCGTCATTAAGTTTTTCAATTCCCTGGTCGTGATATATTCCGGAAGAAGTAACAGTCATGCACTCAATATTTAGCTGTGTCAGTATATACTGATAAAACAGAGCGAGTTTTTCCTGAGTTAACGATTTGTCTATTACAATATTTTTGACGGTTCTTGATTCGTTGTTTATGGTTTCCGTCACATCTTCCATTGAATAAAACGTATTCATGCTTCCGTTTTCGGAATAGGACAAATCTTTTACGAGAGCTTCATATACTTTTCTGGCTTTTTCAATATCCGGATCATCTTTCGAAACATTTTTGTTTACAAGATCCTGAACATAATCAGCAAATTTATTTATTACCTGACCTGCTTCTTCATATGAGGTCTGTTCCGAATTCAGTTCAAAAAAGATGCCCTGTTCATTCTCATTCGCTACATATTCAGGCATATAAATAATTTCATAATTCTGAAAATCGTCGGTCTTCATCTGTGTAGAATCAACTATGGGACTCGACATTTGCGCAAGAGTGAGAGCTAATATATAATCTTCAAATTCCAGGACGTCTTCCGGAGGAACATCAAATTCCCTTTCCACGTTGTATGAAGAATCCATCATTGCTTTGGCTACAGATATTATCGCGGGTTTCTCTTTAAATCTTCTCGCATAATACTCCGGTATTGCCGTGGGATTGAACTGAAACTGACCGGTTTTCTCGAACGGATCGGGAATTTCAATAAACTCTTCAAACTGTTCGTCAGTAAGAGTTCGCTGTTCTACAACATTCTCTTTCGGCTTATCGACACTTTCATCACCCGGAATGTCTGTATCGGTTATGGATTCGGTTTCGGTATCTTCAATTGTAACCGGTTCGGGATAGTCTTCTATTATTTTGGCATTATTACAACCACCGCCTGCAAACATTGTAATTACAAATGCTCCCGAAAGCAGGTAAACGGTGACTTTTTGGGAAAATCTGCTTAATCTCATCTTTTTACCTTCTCTCATCTGCTATTTATAATCCTGTTTACATTCGGGAACCATGTCTTTTTTAGGAGTATCCCAGCTATAATCAACAGTCGGATCATATATATACAGATTGCCCCTGTCTAAAACATTAAATGAATCCGCCCTCGTTTTATCGCTCATGCCGAAATACTTCATTACGGGTTCGTAATTTGGATTCTCACTTTTTTCATATTCGTAGTTAAGCATATCAAATGCCAAATCACAGTTATATGCTTTTCCGTCCACAACAATTACATTCCATATATTTCGGCCGGTAGTGTTCATTTCATTGTCAAGTCTTTCAATACCCTGACTGGTATATGCTCCCGACGAGGTAACCGTCATGCACTCTATATTAAGCTGTGTAAGTATGTACTGATAAAATAAAGCAATTCTAGTCTGTGTCGTTGCGTTTTCATTAATAAGATCTTCTACTATAGTTGTTTGGGAGTTAGCCGCTTCCGCTATTTCCTCATCAGAATAGAAATAATGCTGCTCCTCATATTGTCTTTTTTCACGGTATGATATTTCTTTTACGATTGCTTCATATATTTTCTCCGCTTTTTCCATATCGGAATCATCTTTTGAAATATTGTTGTCTATAATAGTCTGAACATAATCCGTGAAATCGACGACCATTTTTCTGGCTTCTTCGTCATTCAGCTGTGTAAATCCAATCTGATCTTCATCTATATTGCCCTCTTCATCCAACACATAGCTGCTCTTTGGATTATAAATCACAGAATAGACGAGCGGATTATCCGTTAGGGTACCGAATTCGCATGCATCAAGCAGAGGACATGACATCCGTGCAATATTAATTGCGTTATATGTCTCATCATAATTTAATTGATATTCCGGAGGAATCTCGAATTCCGTTTTGCAGTCATATACGGCTTTCATCATCTGTTTTGCCACATATATTACTTTCGGATTTTCTCTGTATTGTCTGGCATAACATTCCGGAATTGCTTCAGGATAAAACTGAAATTTTCCGGTCTCCTCAAACGGATCCGGAATAGAAATAAATTCTTCAAATTCTTTAGTTGTCATGCCTCCGTTTTCGACGATATCCTCAACCGGAATTGTGTTTTTTTCAACCGTATTTTCAGTCTCGGTTTCTTCAATCGTTTCAAATCCGGGATATTCATCGACATCTATTTTTTTAGGAGCGCATGAAAATAAAAAAGTCACGCAAAATGCGAGTGTTACAGCGGTTAACCGGGTTACAAATCTTTTAGCAGTCATAATTAAGCCTCCCTGTTTTCTGCTTGTTCGTGACGCATATACAGTGCCAGAGCAGTACCCATAAATGCGTTTACGTATTCTCCTTTGCAAAATGAATTGATGACCTCATCGATGGGAACCATCTCATACATTAATACTTCATCGTCATCCAGATGAAGTTCATTCGTCGGTGTTAAGTCTTCTGCAAGACACACCGTAATAGAGTTTGAAAAAATCGCGGGATTCGGCGAGCATACTCCGAGTACGGTCATCTTCCCCGTCTTAAATCCGGTCTCCTCCTCAAGTTCCCTGTATGCGCTTTCTACAGGATCTTCGCCCTCGTCGCACATACCGCCCGGAAACTCTGCGGTGATTTTGCCAAGGCCGTGTCTGAACTGTCTTACCAGCACAAAGTTGCCCTGATACACCGGAATTATAGTTACCCACTCGGTAGCATTGATTACCATGTAATCTCCACTAATACCTGTGGCCGATTCCTCTCTTCTTTTTTCAACATCAAATATGGGCGTGTGCAGAATCTGTTCGGAATTCTTTACACTCCACATTAATTCTTCGTTTGTCATTTTATATCACTTTCCATAAAAAATATACGTGTTGAATTCCACCTTTTTAGGGGAAACATTTTAGACCAATTGGGGACGGTTCTATTTTGGCTTTTTTTACCATTTTAGAACCGTCCCCGTTTGGCTTTTTTATACTCTGTCTCTTACTTTTTCGTTAATCTCTGCGAAGAGCTTGTCGATAAGACCCTTGGTAGCGCTTAACGCATCGTCTACACTGACTAATTCTTTTACGCTCTTGTCTCTGGTCGAAAGTTCGATCTGACCGTTGGCAATGTTCTTCGGTCCAACCGTAACTCTTACGGGAACACCGAGTAAGTCTGCATCCGCAAACATAACGCCTGCCTGTACGTTTCTGTCATCGTAGATAACTTCAACGCCTGCATTAAGAAGTTCATTGTAAATCTTGTCAGCTGCCTCTTTACATTCAGCCTTATCAGGTCTCATGCAGCAGAGGTGAACCTGCCAGGGAGCGATTGTGATGGGCCAGATGGGACCGTAATCATCATGCTTTGCTTCCATTACACTGGCTGCAAGACGTCCTACGCCGATACCGTAGCAGCCCATGATAGGTGTCTTAACGGTTCCGTCAACGTCTGTGTATGTCATGCCCATTGACTTGGAGTATTTTGTGCCGAGCTGGAAGATGTTTCCTACCTCGATACCACGGCTGATTCTGATGGTCTTTTTGCCGCAGCAGGGGCAGATGTCTCCGGTTCTGATTTTGGCTACGTCTACATATTCAACATCGCCGATATCACGCTTTATATTAAGTCCTGTGTAGTGGTAATCAACTTCGTTTGCACCGCATACGAGGTTTTCGATTCCCTCAAGTGACTTATCGTAAATAATCCTGCATTTAGCTTTCTGCTCGTAAGGTCCGCAGAAGCCTGCGCAGAGGCCGCACTCGGGAGTGATTGTAGCCGCATGAACCTTTTCTCCTAAAAGATTCGTTAACTTGGTTTCGTTAACTTCATAATCGCCTCTTAAGAATACAACGATGTACTCGTCTGTCATGTTGGCCTGATAAATAACTGCCTTGCAGGACTCTTCTACTTTGCTGTTAAGGAATGTGCAAACTTCTTCGATAGTCTTGCAGTCGGGTGTGTTGACTTTTTTAAGTTCGCCTGCAGGTGCGCAGCCTGTATTGTCTACAGTGGTGTCTGCAGCTTCCATATTTGCGCTGTAACCGCATTCATCGCATAAAACGATAGAATCTTCGCCTGCATCAACCAAAAGCATGTATTCGTGCGATACGCTGCCTCCAATCATGCCTGAGTCGGACTTAACGGAGATAACTTCGGGAATACCTGCTCTCTCAAATACTCTGAAGTATGCGTTTGCCATTACGTCATAGTATTTTTCGAGGTCTTCCTGTGATGTGTGGAAGGAATATGCATCCTTCATCGTAAATTCTCTTACACGGATAAGACCTGCTCTGGGGCGCGCCTCATCACGGAATTTGGTCTGAATCTGATAAATGCAGAAAGGATATTTTGCATAGGTATTGCCCCATTCACGAACCATCTGAACGGCTGCTTCTTCATGAGTCATACCGAGAACCATTGAAGAATTGTTACGATCCTTAAATCTTAAAAGTTCATCGCCAACGCTTTCGAATCTTCCTGATTCTTCCCAGAGTGAACCGGGTAAAACAACAGGGAATAATACTTCCTGTGAATCAGCCGCATCCATTTCTTCTCTGATAATGTTCTCTATCTTTGCAGTTACTCTCTTCATGGGTGGGTAGAGCGAGTAAATACCGTTAGAAACGTATTTGATATAACCTCCCCTTACGGAAAATGCGTGTGAATCAATTACGCAGTCCGAAGGACGCTCTTTGAATCTGTCACCAACCATGTTACTTAATTTCATTTTTAAAATCCTCCTAATATGATGATTTATAATTTTCTTTATTCAGGCAAAAATTCCATGATGTCATTTTCTTTATCATTCTCTGATAAATCGATGCCAAGCACATCTGCCATTTTTGTTGCCAAATCTTTGTATTCTTCTATCGCTTCCGTGTGATTTTCTTTTATGAAGTCTGCATCCTCTTTATTTGCGGCTTCCTCAAGCTTTGCGGCTTTATCAAACAAATTCATCTCTCCGATCATCTTCGACGTGCTTTTGAGCGAATGAATGAATATGCAGTAATTCTTCCAGTCCGCCGTCTCAAAACATTCTTTCAGATGATTTGATCTCTCGGGCATTTCTTTTATGTATTCCGAAACAACGTTTTTGTACATATCCGAATCATTCTGACAGAACGAAAGACCTGTATCGGTATTTATTCCGAGAGCTGCAAGACCGCTCATAAAAGAATCGTCTCCGGATGACGTTTTTTCGCTTTCAAGATCAAATGTGATCTGATTTTCACCCTTTTCAATCTTGTCCGCAGGCAGATATTTCAGGAGCATCTTCTCAAGCTCGCTGCCCTCGATGGGCTTGGTAAGATAATCCGAAAAGCCCTCTGCCAGATATCTGTCTCTGGCGCCGCTTATTGCGTCCGCAGTGAGGCAGATGACGGGTGTGTCGATATTGTAGCCTTCAAACTGTTCTTTGATTAAATGGAGCGTCTGTGTGCCGTCTAAGCCGGGCATACGCTGGTCCATAAGGATTACGTCATATTTCTTCGATGCACAGAGTGTTAAAGCTTCGTCGCCGCTTAATGCGGTTTCGATGATTAAAAGAGTCTTCTTTAAAAGATTCTTCGCCACATTAAGATTCATCTTAGTGTCATCGACAATAAGTATTCTGCCTTCGGGTGCGGTGAATGATTCGTGATAACTCTTCACTTCTTTTGAAGAGCTTCCTTCGGACAGTTTTACATATGTATCGTCTATCGGGGTTTCGTCCACAATTCCCTGTTTAATTACAAATGAGAATGTCGAGCCTTCTCCGTATTTGCTTTCCGCGGAAAGTCTGCTGCCCATCATTGTAAGCAGTCTCGTAACGATTGACATACCGAGGCCAGTACCTTCGATGTTACGATTCTTTTCTTTGTCAAGTCTTTCGAAGGACTCAAAAAGTTTGGGCATGTCTTCTTCTTTTATGCCGACGCCGGTATCTTTTACTTCCACATAAAGTAAAAGGTCTCCGTCGGAAATACCGCTGTTTTTGACAGTCAGTCTTACTTCGCCTGTCTTCGTGTATTTAACGGCATTGGTAAGAAGGTTCATGATTACCTGGCTTACTCTCATGTCGTCGCCGTGAAGAGTTCTTGGAATCGAAGGATCCACATCCACGATAAAAGCAAGGCTCTTCGCTGCGGCTCTCTCGGCGATTGAATTCTGAAGATAATGAATCATGTCGACCACACTGTAATCGACGGGAACAATCTCCATTTTGCCGTCTTCAATCTTTGAGAAGTCAAGGATACTGTTTATAAGTGAAAGCAGTGCTCGTCCCGAAGTACGGATGTTGCCTGCATACTCTTTTATGCTCTCGCTGTCAGTCTCACGAAGAATCATTTCGTTCATACCGAGCACAGCGTTGATAGGCGTTCTGATTTCATGCGACATATCCGCTAAGAATCGGCTCTTAGCCTTGTTTGCATCGTCAGCGGCGCTCTTTTCGAGCTTAAGTACTTTCGCCTCGTATTCCTGCTTCTGCTTGCTTGAAATGAGCTCTTCCATCATCTGGTTGGCGCTCTGCTCATTCATATAGCTCATGTAATAGAAGAACGTGATAAGGAAGAAAATAATTAAGTATACGCAGACGTTTACGATTAATTGTACTTTGGTCTCGGAGAAAAGCTCCATATTTTTAACCAGTACAACCGTATACCACTGATTTAAAACTTCGTTTACGAAAATCGTGTATTTGTAGCCGTCAACAACTGCTTCGGTTCTGCCGTTTCTTGTGTTTAATACGGCATTTAAAAACGCATCGTCATTAAATACTTCCGAACAGTTCATACCGTTTAAGGATGCATCCTTGTGTGCGATAATTCCGCCGTTTTTATCTATTACCATTCCGTATCCGTTGCCGTTGATATTAATCTCTTCAACGGTTTCCTGGATATGGTTAAGTGATACGTCGAGCGATACCGAGTTCTTTTTATCCGATAAAAGCTTCGCAAAAGAAATGATAATATCGCCGCTCTGCGCATCAAGATAAGGCTCTACGATTGCTACATCGCCGTCTGCTTTAACCGCGGCTTTGTACCAGTCACGCTCGTAAGGATTGTAGTCATCCGGAGCTATCCAGTCGATACCGGACATAAATACATCATCTATTACCGCATAAAATCCCATGAAGTTTTCATCGAATTTTACCTGCTGACTGTAAGTTTCGGATCTTAAATAATCATGAATGATTTCCGTGCTCGCGCCGTCCTGATACATCTGATCCGCCGAGTCTCCCGTTACCCACAAAACCGCTTCGGATGTGTTAAGGTAAGTCGAAAGGCTGTCAGCAATTTTTGAAACCTTGTCCTCGCACTCTCCGTACAGCGTTGAGACCGACTCCTCATAAAAGAGTCTCGAAGTATAAATAACGGCAAAAAGCATGAGAATAAATGTAATGGAAAGAGTAAATACAAAGTTGAATCTTCTCTTTCTGTCACTTACTCTGCCGGTTTTATTTTTCTTTCTGCCGTACATTGCTATGGCATACAAAAGGACAAGCAGTATTATTACAAATACCACCAGTACCCCGAATAACAGAATATTAAGCAGATTGTGCATGTTCAGTACTGTTGCAAGACTCATGAATTCCCCTTAATATAGCTAAAGCAAACTG
>JAGCVT010000055.1 GCA_017962225.1 Lachnospiraceae bacterium | reverse complement strand
GTTCCTCCTGCTGGTGCTTCTCGTACCCCAAGTGATTCGAAGGCCCTATCTCGGCGTAATCATCCATTTCTTTTGTCCTAAGCTGAACTTCCACGTAACTTCTCGACTCGTTATCATAAAGCGTTATATGCAACGACTTATAGCCGTTTCCACCGGGATTCAAAATGTAATCTCTGAAATACGGCCGCACCGACTCATCCAGCATTTCCGAATATGCCCCGTGGTCAAAAGAAGACACTTCGGCACTAAAACCCCGAAGCTCCAGAAAGTTTGGCAACATATTGGCGATTTCGTAGAGGCACTCCAGTTCTTTTTTCTTTTGCTCCTCGGCGTCCTTAACATGGCACCGCGGCATGGAAATCACGATTCTGTAGGCAATAAGGTCCCTGAAATGGTCTATCTTGCTCCTGATTTCCGCAGGATCCGGGAATGTCCCGTGCTTTTTGTAGCAGTCGTAGACCGTCTCGACGATGTATGCGTTAAACTTTCCCTCAGCCCTGATAAGCGACTTAATCCTGCCCTTGAAGGTAAACGCAAGGTATGGATATTGCTTGGTCATATACTTGTAAAGTTCGCGTATTCTCTGGGACTGGGACGTTAAGAAATCGTTGTGAACCAATAACTCCTCCAGCCGTAAAAGAAAGTTACTGTGAAGCATATCCATGGTGTTGCCGGTCTTCACAGACTCTTCTTTCAGGTCGTGGGAATACTTCTGGATTATTTTAAGTACCGTGTCGCCGTTATAGAGATAATCGTTTAGTGTAACCATTTGCCACCCCGTTTTTATCTTTCAAAATCATGCTTTATCATCCTGACCACAGTATTTGAATCTCCCGGCGTAATAAGGTGCGTATACTGCCCCGGTATTGTACCGAATGTCGAAACAGACTTAACATCGGTCATTTGCAGAAGATAATCTATCATGTTCTTTTTGGAAGCATTGCGATTATAGATTCTTAAATAGGTGTATCCTTCGTACTCGCTCGAATCCGAAACCGTGATTTTAAGAAGTCGGTCAAAACTCGCTGCCTTAAATGAACTTAGCACGTCCTCGATTCTTTCTTTTTTATCTACGGTCATGTAGTAGACAACATTTTCATTTTCGGGAGCGCGCCTGTTTATATAGTTTCGATATGGAGATTTCCTGAGTTCCTCAACAATCCTGTTATATATTTCACTGTCGGTTTTATTGTAATAAATCAGTACGGTATCGTCTATTACTATGTTGGCAAAAAAGGGCTGTTCCAGCTTTTCAAAGAACTTTGACACCTCCCGGGCAATCTCCATCGGAATTATATAAACCTTCTCAAATCTTTTTTCGCTTATATTAAAAAGTGCCGCCCCGTCCATGGCTATCACAGGCAGTTTTAAGCGAATATCCCTTAGGGGGTCTATCAGTGAAGCCGGTGTCCTGATGGTTGAAATGGTGAAATTAAGCCCTTCGTCAATCATCCTGTTAAGTTCCACGCGACTGTATGCCGAAAGGTTGTTGTTCTCATTAAATAAAGTGTCGTCGAGGCCTGAAATAAACAGCGTGTCCTGATTCTTTTTTCGCTTAAACCTGAAAAGATTAAGCCCCACACCGATAGCGATACCTATCATCGTATCAAGCACACGATTTAAAACGAACAGGTACGGATTAATATCGTTTGCGTGATTAACAACGATGCTTAAAAAGACCACGCAGGAAAAATAGGAAGCATTCCTCCTGTTCAAAATGACTGTCGTGTAGATAATCGGCACTATAAAAGCCGCAACCGTCAGGGCTCGGACACAAACAGCCAAGTATCCGTCCGGAGAAACACTGTTAAACATAACCAAAACAATCAGGCCGTATAACGCCCCGATAAATGTGCCCTCAGTTCTTTGTATTGCGTTTTTCTTTGTATCTGATGCGTAATCCTGCATGCACCAAAGTGCAGACAGCTGGGAGTAAAAAACTATACCGCCGCCTGCTCTTAACAGGTTGACCGCATAACACATAAAAACCGCCACTGCAGATTTGATGATTCTTAATCCGATGGGTGGCAGTTTAATCTTCTTTTTGCTCATATCCCTTATTCTCTGATGAGTTTTTTCTTTACGATATCCACTAAAATCTCCGCGGTTCCGTCCACTCCGAACCGGCTTGAATCGATGCAGATATCTCTATTGTCAAAAGGATTGGTGTAACCCGGAACGTACATCTTGTGGTAGTTCTCTCTGGCCGCATCCACTTCCTTAATCATTCTCTTTGCCGTTTTTTCGTCCATTCCAAGCTTGTTTACGCAATTATCAAGCCTTGCTTCGTAGGGCGCGTAAACGTACACGCTCAACATATTGGGATGGCCTTTGCATACATAATCGCCGCAACGGCCAACGATTATGCAGGATTCACGATTTGCGAAATCCTTAATAATACTTTGCTGGGTGTTGAAAATATCGTCTTTAAGCGACGGAACACCGATTCCCAAAGGGTAGATTCGTCCAAAGAAACCGGCTTTAACAGCCTCCTCTTCTTCGCTTATCATCGATACGTGAAGGCCCATTCTCTTTGCCGTTTCCTCCACTATATCTCTGTCGAGAAAATCCACATCCAGCATTTCGGACATTCTTTTTGAAATAGATCTTCCCATACTTCCAAACTGTCTCGAAAGCGTTACAACATATTTCTCCATGTCATGCTCCTTAGGCCAGTACCCTGTTTCTTTGTGCCACTCGCTTCTTACGATCCTGCATGCCTCTTACTATGCAGGAAAGTGTAAAGTTAATGGCAAAATAAATAACTGCTGCCAGTCCAAACAAAACGAATACATCCGAGGTATGAATATTTCCCTGCCCGGTATATCTGTTGGCCACCGCAAGAATCGTCTTCACCCTCGCCATCAGTTCAATGATTGCCACGTTTGCAAGATAAGATGAGTCCTTAATGGTCGAAATAACCTGACCGAGAAGTGTGGGTATTACGCTTTTAAATGCCTGGGGCAGAATAATCAAAGTGAAGGTCTTTACGGTACCAAAGCCCTGTGAATATGCCGCCTCAAACTGTCCTTTTGCGACCGCGTTGAGACCGCCTCTTATTATTTCCGCAATTATCGACGACTCAAAAAGTATCAGTGCCACTGCCGCCTTCCACAAAAGTTTTGTCTCAACTGATGTAAGTCCGAACATCTTCCTGCTGAAAAAAGCGGGTGCCGGACAAAAAACAACACAGATAAAAATCCAAAGCAAAAGTGGCGTGTTTCTGAATACCTCAATATAAAAGGTCGAAATAATATGAAACACCTTCAAAACACCCTTGGTACAGTAGTTTCTGAGTATGGCAAGAACCGTGCCGAATGCTATACTAAGCAAAACCGCTATCACCGAAATTATCAGCGAAAACAAAACACCCCTGCCGACATAGAGTAATACATTTGCGTTCTTTAACAGTGAAAAGCTTGCCTCGAGTTCGCTCATCTATGCCTCCTTTACCGCGATGTTCGTTCTTCTGTCCCGCTTCTTTAAATACTCTTCCCAGGTGCTTGCAAACTTGGATAAAGGAAAACAGATGATAAAGAAACAAAGACCGCTGACTATATATCCCGGAGCGTACGAGCCTCCGGTATTTTCTCCGGTAACAAAACTGTAAGTAAGCGAAATAAGGTCCGCGCCGCCTATAATGTACAGGCAAGACGTGTTCTTTATAAGGTTTACCACCTGGTTTACCGCCGGAGGAAGAATTATCTTTAACGTCTGGGGCAGGATAATGTAGTACATTTTTTCAACATACTTAAATCCCTGGGACTGAGCCGCTTCAAACTGTCCCTTTGGTATCGCCTCGATACCCGATCTGAACACCTCCGCCATATAGGCGCCGGTATAAACTCCGAGAGCAATTACGCCCGCTGCAATAATTCCGATACTGTGCCCCGAAAAAGCAAGCGCGTAATAAAGGAAGCAACACTGTAACAAAATGGGCGTGTTCTGAATGACTTCAATGTAAACCCTTGAAACAGCCTTCAAAACTTTCTTTCCGCTTGTTGCCATAAGGCCGAAGATTATGCCCAGGACAATGGCCAAAAGTATTGCAAAAAATGAAGTTTTAACCGTATTCCATAATCCCAAGAGAAATGTATCCCTATATATCCAAACCTTCTCCCAGGCCCTTGTCGAAAACAAACCGGACATAATCTTCTCCCAACGAAAGCTTAATTATTCAAGACCGTTCTCTGCTACAAATCCAGCGATGGTTCCGTCTGATAACCATGTTGAAACGAGTGTCTCAACATATACCGAGAAATCTGAGCCTTTCTTTGTAGCTACGCCGTAATCCTGCGGTGAGAACTTGGCATCTATGTAATCACGGGTATCCGTGTTGTAAATTGCAAGAATGGATTTATCAACGCAAAACGCATCTACTTCGCCTGCGGAAAGAGCTGTTGAAATAGCCGGATAGTCATCATACTGCTTAAATGAAACACCTTCAGTCCATGTTGCTGCGTCAAAAGAATCTGCATCAAATGATGAGCCGTCTATTACACCCGCTTCAATCATTGCCTTTGTCAAAGCCTTAGCTGATGTGGATCCGGAAGAAACACCGACCGTCTTATCCTTAAGGTCTTCAAGAGTCTTAATTCCTGTGGCAGTCTCTACAAGAACCGAAACATAGTCGGTATAGTAAGGAGTTGAGAAATCCCAGCTGTTCTTTCTTTCTTCGGTGATGGTGAAGGTTGCCAGAACACAGTCAATGTCACCGGCATCAAGAAGCTCGGTTCTGGTGGCAGCGGTAACTGCGGTAAACTCGATATCAACACCGAGAGACTTCGCAATCTTTTCAGCTATGGAAATTTCAAGTCCCGAATATTCTCCGGTAAGGGTATCCTGGAAGCCAAAGCCTATAACAGCGTTCTTTACGCCCACTCTCAATACGCCTCTATCAATGATAGCCTGTGTGTCAGCACCGAAAGAAACCGATTCGGTCTCGCTCTCTTCTGCTGCAACAGATTCAGTCGCCGGAGCGGAAGCAGCTTCGCCGGTTGATGCGGAAGTTTTTGTTTCTCCGCAACCTGTCATTAGTGAAAGTGATAAAACTAAACTTGTAAGTAATGCAAATATTCTTTTTCTCATGCACTTATCCTCTCTATTTTCGTATTATTTTTCCCAAAAACTGTTTAACTCGTTCGCTTTCGGGATTTTCGAAGAAGTGCTCAGGATCGCCTTCTTCTATAATCTGACCGTCCGCCATAAATACAATTCGGTCAGCCACTTCTCTTGCAAAGCCCATCTCATGAGTGACGACCACCATGGTAATGTTTTCTTTTGCAAGCTTAATCATTACATCAAGCACTTCCTGGATAGTTTCCGGATCAAGCGCTGAAGTCGGTTCGTCAAAAAGAATTATCTTTGACTGGGAACAGAGCGCTCTTGCTATGGCAATTCTTTGCTGCTGTCCGCCTGAAAGAGTGGTGGGATACACATCTGCCTTATCTCTCAGCCCTACGACATCAAGATAGTGATATGCAAGTTCCTCCGCTTCTTTCTTGCTCTTGTGATGAAGTTTCATGGGAGCGATTGTAAGGTTCTTTAAAACGCTCATGTGCGGATATAGGTTGAATTGCTGGAAAACCATCGAGATGTTGTCTCTGACAAGCTTTGTTTTATTTTTGGATGTCATTTTGACACCGTTTATAAATACCTCGCCTTTGGTCGGTTCCTCCAAAAAGTTCATGCAACGAACCGTTGTTGATTTACCTGAACCTGAAGGTCCGATAATAACAAGCTTTTCGC
>JAGCVT010000054.1 GCA_017962225.1 Lachnospiraceae bacterium | reverse complement strand
TTTTAAATTCCACACCGGCGATGGTAACTTTTGTATTCATCAGATATCCACCTCCCTTGCATCAAAAACCGGACCTTCGGTACAGATTCTTGTATTGTTTACATGTGAATGATCGTCTTTTTTAACTGTCTTGCATACACAGCCAAGACACGCTCCCACGCCACAGGCCATACGTTCCTCGAGTGAAATGTATGCTGTGATTCCGTTTTCTTCTGCGTACTTTTTAATCGCACGAAGCATGGGCATAGGGCCGCATGCCATAATCACGTCGGGCTTTATGCCTGTACTTGCTCTAAGTGCGTCAAGCACGTTTCCTTTTACGCCGATGCTTCCGTCTTCGCTTGCAAGATAGAGTTTGCAGTACTGCATGAATTCGTCTGCGAGGAATGTATCCTTGTTTCTGAATCCAAGGTATGCGTGAACGTCTTCGCCCTGTAAAGCCTTTGCAACGCCAAGCATGGGAGGAATACCGATACCGCCGCCCATAAGCACGATGCATTTGCCTTTAACTTCATCTACCGGAAAACCGTTTCCTAAGTTGGCAAGGAGTCTTACTTTATCTCCCTCTTTAAGTGATGAAAATTCTTTGGTGCCTTTTCCTGCGACTCTGTAAACAAGTCTTGTGGCTCCGTCTTTGGTTTCGCAGATACTAATCGGACGCATTAAAAGAGTATCCTTGCTGTTTGGATAAACTCCGACAAACTGTCCGGGGCCAGCTTCCTTCGCCCCTTCATTCTTTATCCACAGGCTGAAAATCCCGCTCGAAATTTCTTCCTGCGATATTACTTTTCCGCAATCAACACTTCTGTAAAACATTATTCCTCCAAAATTTAAAGATTAATACTACTGTCTAGACTTTTTAAAATCTATCTATTTTTCCTTGAAATATACATCAAAAATATTTAATAAAAGTCTATTCGCTTGAATACTCTAAAATGTTACAACTATATATTTTCTATTTTTACATCAGCATGAATTTTTATTCCTTTTTCTAATGCATGCCTCAATATTGTTATAAAATCAGCACCATCACTTGTCACATAATAGTTTGATAAGTCTGTTATTTCCGAACTTATATTATCACCCCATGGTGGTTGTTTAGTTAGATCTTCAATGTCCCATACCACCTTGTTCGGTTTTAGTTTTCTTAATTCAGGAACTATTAAGTCCAGTTCTTCAATTGCCAACTCAATTCGATTACTTTTTAAATCTCCGCTATATAATTCATTCATAATAACTGGATATTTGCTTCCCCATTTTCCGTCTTCGAGATTATAGGCTATTGTCGAGAAAAATGAGTGCAGAAAATCTCCCGTACCAATTTGATACCAATAATACTTAACCGTAAATCCTACTGACATATTATCCTCCTAGCAAAACAAGCTGTTGTTTATCAATGCCTCATTCCTAAAAAACATTTTTTCAGCAACTAAAAACAACGCGACCGTCACAAATTGTGTACTTGATACGACCGGTAAGTTCTTCTCCTAAAAAAGGAGTGTTGCAGGATTTAGACTTGATATCGTTTTCACTGACAATCCATTTTTCATTGATGTCCGCGATTGTAATGTCTGCTGCCTTGCCTACGCCTAAAGTTCCTCTGTCAAACTTATATAATTTTGCAGGGTTAATCGTAATCTTACTTACCACATCTAAAAGACTCATTCCTGCTTCATTTACAAGATGTGTAACTGCAAGTGCGAATGCAGTTTCAAGTCCTATCATTCCGCTTGGAGCATCTGTTATGCTCTTGGCCTTTTCCTCTGCCGCGTGAGGTGCGTGGTCGGTTGCAATTAAATCTATTGTTCCGTCTTTAAGACCTTCTATGATTGCAACTCTGTCTGCCTCCTCTCTGAAAGGAGGATTGAGTTTGCCGAGCGTCCCTTTTATGATTAAAGCGTCCTCGGTAAGCGAGAAATGCTGAGGAGTTGCCTCTGCGTGGATGTGTCTGACACTCTGATTGCTTAAATCTTTACGCAGAGCCTCTCTGACGAGCGCTACGCCTTCCTTAGAGGAAATATGCTGCACATCTATCATTCCGCCCTCTTCGAGCGCAATCTGCAAATCTCTGCCTATAAGACTGATTTCAGCTTCTCTCGGTGAGCCGTATACTCCAAAATGTTCACTGGCTTTGCCGTGATTGATGCCGTTGTTTTTAATAAGCGTTTTGTCTTCTTCGTGAAGACTGACGGGATAATCCTTTGCTTTCTTAAATGCCTCGCGAAGAAGGTTTTCATCCATTAAAGGAATGCCGTCGTCCGTAAAACCTACGGCGCCGTGCTTAATCATTTCATCAAAGTCTGTAAGCTTCTCACCCTTAAGTCCGTACGTAACTGTGGAGCACGATTCGACTTTTATGTCGGTCTGCTTACCCTTATTTAAAACATAATCAAGCGTCTCGGGATTATCCACCGTGGGCTTTGTGTTACACATTAAAACAACGGTCGTATATCCGCCTGCTGCCGCTGCCTTCGCGCCTGTGAAAATATCTTCCTT
This sequence comes from Lachnospiraceae bacterium, assembly GCA_017962225.1. GTDB lineage: Bacteria > Bacillota > Clostridia > Lachnospirales > Lachnospiraceae > UBA3766. The sequence goes on along the minus strand of JAGCVT010000054.1, from coordinate 8,022 downwards.
GTATTCAAATCCGGGATCTCTGAAATGTGAATGAACATCTATAAAGCCGGGCATTACGACAAGTCCCGCTGCGTCTATGATTTCTTCATCCGATATGTCCGAATTATCGGACACATCATCTTTTATGATCACATTCGTTATGATACCGTCTTTGACAAAGATATCTCCGATGGCGTCTAAGTTGTTTGCAGGATCGATTATTCGACCGTTTTTAATAATCATGTAAGTCTCCGCTTAGTACTGGATATATTTAAACTCGTCAATGTTTTCTTTATATGTCTTGGCTTTGCGGCCGTTGAAGTATTTGATATCAAATCCTGTTTTGTCGCTGCGGGATCTGAAGTAAATCTTCTTCTTGCTTAAGGCTGCAACATCGATATCAAGGCTGCTGCCGACATCGTGGATGTTCTTGCCGTCGTAAAGAACAATCTTGTAAAATCCGTCAGCATCCTTAACCTGATAAGCGAATACAAAATCATCGCCGAACTCGGTCTTTTTAAGGCTGCCGGGCTGGATGTTTCTGGCAACGAGTTTTTCGCCTTCGTAAAGATCTTTCTTTCCGCCGCCGTCATCTTTTAATACAAAGATATAGCCTTCGCCGATGTATTCCACGCTGTCTACGTTTGCGGTTTCGTTGACAACCTTTTTCTCTTTGCCGAAGCCCTTGGCAGATGCTGAATAAACAACAGAAGTATTCTTATCCGGATCGGTATTTAAGAAATAAATCTTCTTTGAATCTGCGCCGACCATCAGTGTGAAAGGAGCGGGTTCGAATTCCTTGAATGAGTAAACTTTATTCTTGTTAACGAATTTCCACTCGCCGTCGTTATCCAGGATCATAAAAGAAGCATAACCCAAAGTTGCACCATAGACATTCTGTCCTTCGTCGGTTACTTTAACAGCTTCTTTTGCTTTGCCGTTGTAATACCAGAGTGCGTTCTTTGAATCGTTAAAGTATGCTGCTACTCTCTTTTCTTTGTCTGCGAAATAAACCTTCTTTGCGTCTTCGCTTAAAAGAAGTGAGGGTTTGCCCTTCTTGCTTACGTAAAGACTGTCTTTTTTATGATAGTAAACGGTCTTTAATTTTTCGTCAGCAAAATCGAAGGAAGTAACTGCTGTGTCGATTACTTCAAGCGAATCCTGGTCGCCTATCTTCATGCGCTTTAAGTCGCCGTCGTATGTGAAGAATGCAACTTCGGTTTTCTTTTTGTTTAAGACAAATGTCTGAACCGATTCGCCGATGAGATTGGTTTCGTCCTTTTTCACATTGTATGTGTACAGGCCGTTACCAGAGAAAAAGATGATGCTGCCCTTATCAAGGATTTCATATCTTCTGACGTTTTTCTCTATCAGCTTTTTGTTCTTGCCGTATTTGTCGGTTACGAAAATCTCGTAGTTACCGCCGTCGGGAACCGCATAGTAATAATACTTTCCGTCATATCCCATCTGAACGAAAGGTGAACCGCCGTTCCAGACGATTGCATCACTTGTCTTTGCAATTACATTGTCTTCAATAAGACCTTTGGTGCTGTATTTGTTGTTATCAAGATAAACTATCGTACCCTGTGTGGCTTGTTTGTAAATATTGTGTTTTACCACGCCGAATGCAATTGCGCCTGCGATAAGCGCAACTATTACAAGCGCTATGATTACGCCAAGCTGAATGCCGGCGCTTTCTTTTTCTTTCTGATCTGCGCTCTTAACTTTCTTTGCCTTCGCGGGCTTTTCAGGTTCTGCTGCTGTCTCTTCTTTTACTTCTTCAGTAACTGAGGGAGCATCCGAAGGAGTTACATCTTTTATCTCTCCGATTAACTTATCATCGGGAACATGCTGTGCAGCTTCGAACAGTTTCTCTTCTCTCTTTTCAAAAGAATCTTTTTTCTCATCGCTTGTGATTGCTTCAAGGATCTTGTTAAAATGCATGCCGTTTGAAGCTTTTATGAGCACCGTATCATCTTTCTTTACGTATGTGGTAAGGTTTTCTATTGCCTCGTCCACGGTCTCAAAATAGAGCACTTCCGTGCTTGCTTTCGTTGCAGACTCCGTGAGCGCCTTATCGTACATTTTCTTCGAAAGCGGTCCGACGCAGACAATGGTGTTGATGCCTTTTTCCACTGCGTATGCTCCGACTTCCTCATGGCCTTTTTCCTCGTTCTCGCCCTGTTCGAGCATATCTCCTAAAATAGCCACTGTGGGTGTGATTGCTTCCGTTAAAAGATCCAGGCCCGATTTCATTGATTCGGGACTAGCGTTGTAGCAGTCGTCGATTATCGTGATGCTGTTTTTCTGAATGATGTTGTTACGGCCCGATAAAGCTTTTACGCATGATATGCCAAAGCCTACCTGCTCAGCCGATACATCGAGAATCTTTGCAACGCTTACTGCTGCAAGAGCATCAAGTATCATATGCTTTCCTGCAAGAGGAATGCTTATATTAAATATTCCCTCGCCGTTTTCTACAGTACATTCGCTGCCCCAGAGACCGCGGTTAACAATCTTTGTGGGATGTACTTCGTTCTTTTCGTCAAAGCCGAAGGTAATCGGCTTTTTACCCTTTACTTCTTCAATAGTTGCAAGGCGCTCGTCATCGCCGCATACAACCACGCTTCCTTCAGGGTTCATATGCTCGAAGATTTCGGTCTTAGCCTTAAGCACGCCGTCAAGCGAACCGAGGGTTTCCAGATGGCATGCGCTGATATTCGTGATAACGCAGATGTCGGGCTTTGCAATCTCCGAAAGCTTGGTCATTTCACCGAATTCGCTGATACCCATTTCGAGTACGGCTACCTCGTTGTTTTCTTTTATGTTCAATATTGAAAGAGGAAGACCTATAAGGTTATTCTGATTCTTTTCCGTTCTGAAAACATTGTATTTCTGCGAAAGAACGGTTGCGATGAATTCCTTGGTTGTGGTCTTTCCGATACTGCCGGTAACGCCTACTACTTTTATGCCGAGTTTTTCTCTGTAGTATGCTGCGAGCTTTTTAATCGCTTCGACGGAATCTTCTACTACGATGCAGACACCCTCTTCGCCTTCGGGAACTCTTTCGCATACGACAGCAGCCGCTCCGTTGTCAAAAGCAGCTTTTATATAATCGTGGCCGTCAACCTTGTCTCCTTTGAATGCAAAGAAGAGAAAATCTTTTTCCACTTTTCTTGAGTCAATCGCAACTCCGAGTATTTCTTTTTCTTTAAATTCGTCGCCGTTTACAAGGTTTGCACCAAGTGCGGTTACTATGTTTTCAACTGTAAGGATTTTCATATTTTCCTCCGTTTTTAAAGCCGTCCTCTAGTACTTCTTAAGAGAAATATCAATTATCTGTTCGCAGAGTGTTGGGAAATCGGTGCCGAGTACAGCCGCCTCCTGAGGGATGAGCGATGTCGGTGTCATGCCGGGAATCGTGTTGGCCTCAAGGCAGTACTCCTCATTGTTTTCATTTAATATAAAATCGATACGCGCATAGGTTTTAATATGAAGTGCCTTAAATGCAGCCTCTGCGCTTCTCTGAATATTTTTAGTGAGGTCGTCGGGTAAATTGGCGGGACAGGTTTCAATCGTGCTTCCTGCCTGGTATTTGTTTTTGTAATCATAAAAGCCACTCACGGGCTCGATTTCAACGATGGGAAGTGCTTTGCCGTCCACTACGCCACATGTGAATTCTCTGCCTTTTACGAACTGTTCCAACAGTACATGGTTGTCAAGCTTGAAACATTCTTTTACGGCGTTCTTTGCTTCGTCTTCGTTATCTACGATAAATACGCCGACACTTGAACCGCCGTTTGGAGCCTTAACTACCATGGGATAGCCGATTACCTTTTCACCGTCTGCAAATTCGTCCTCGGTATAAATCGTATATGCCTTGGGTGTACGGATTCCGTTCATAATAAAGAGTTCTTTGGTCATGGACTTATCCATACAGATTGCGCTGCTTACATAATCTGTGCCCGAATATTTTACCTGCATTAAATCAAGCGCTGCCTGGATACGTCCGTCTTCACCGTTTGCTCCGTGGAGCGCCATAAATACGAAGTCAGCCTTCATGCAGATTTCGCGCACGTTCTTTCCGAAGAAGTCTTTGCTGCCTCCTTTTAAGCTCTTTATATAGTTAAGATCGGGATTGTCCGCAGCGATTTTCTTAATGCCCTCAGCCCAGTCTCTTTTATCTTCAAATACATTATCAACGTCTACGTCATCCACTCCGAGATATACGTCAACAAGCACAACTTTGTGTCCTTTGGATTTTAATGCTTCGTATACATCTCTTCCGGAAACCAGCGATACGTCTCTTTCGGTAGAATTGCCTCCGGCAAGTACAACTATATTCATGTCTGATTCTCCAATCCGCCCTTGTGGGCATATTTTCACATATCTCACTAATTATACAACTTTCTGCCCTAAAAATAAATAAATGCGTAAAAATCATAAAAACGGTGTCAGGCACGCAAGCGAGCCAGACACCGCTAAAGTTAACAGTAATGAAAAAGGAAACCGTACCCGAAGCATCCGCTTCAAATAAGGTTTCCTATTTCAACTTTTCTAAATTCATTTCGACACCTCATTCTTTCCAATGACTAATGTCGATCCAGCATCCGGGGAACATCTTTCGATCTTGGTCCCCCCTTCTTCTAAATCTACCGTTTCAAAATTCCTGCTTCTGTATCCAATCAATCCGTTTCCCAACCTTTAAATTTCTTGTCACAGAATTCAACAAAAACCGTCACATTTTTATTATTTTATCTAAGAAAACAAGAAAATCAAATTTTTGGATTCGGATCAAAATTCAACTTGGCCAGCAATCTTAAAACTTTCGATTTAAAAGGTAAACTGTTTCGTTCCTTTTTATTGATACAAATATATCACATGTAAAATAAAAAAAAAGAGGTTTTTCATCAACTACAAATATATATGCACGAACTAAAAACAAATATATTTGACGTTTGAAAAACCTCTTAAAATTGCTTATTTTAGGAGCTCTTTTGTCCTATTCTATACGCGGTTGTAATTGATAAGGCACCCCTTTAAGATGATCTGTCTTTCCTCATCTGTAAGCTCGCCGATACGCATCTCAAACTTATTAAGCGCACCGTCCTTAACAACGTATGCATCGATCACTTCCTTCTTCTCTTCCACTGCAGCTTTGATACCCGGAAGGAAGATATAATCAAGGTTCTTGAAAGGAAGTTCGCCCTTTTCGATTAAGAAAGGAAGCATGCCCCAGTTGATAAGGTTGGAACGGTATCTCTTGGTCGCATATTCGTTGGCGATGTTTGCCCAGCCGCCTAATACCTTCTGACAGCTTGCAGCCTGTTCTCTCGCGGAACCGTCACCGGGCTTAACGGCAAAGATTGTTGAACCTACGCCGAGATTTTCATGACATACATCGGTGAAGGTCTTTTTAACAATAGCCATTACTTCGCCTACTTCGGGAACAGCTTCGCCTGCGCACTTGCCTGCTTCAAGAGCCTTCTGTGCAACCTGAACGGCTTTGGCACGTCCTACGTATTCGGGATCCTTTCTTGAAAGAGCAAACTCTGCGAGTCCCAAAGGATTTGAACGGTATGATGATGTCTCACCTGAAGGGATAAGCTCGTCTGTGGTTGTAACGGGATCGTGAATCTCTGATACAACTTTTAAGAGGAGATTTTCAGGTAAAGCTGACATCTTGGGCCAGTCCTTGATGTTGGGACCAAACTGGATTTCCTGTGAAGGATCTGCAACGCCCTTTGAATCAAATACGCGGTTATCGTAAATAGCTTTATCAAAGAAGTACTTATATTCACTGAAGTTTCCGTCAAACTCTGTAGCAGGTGTAAGCACGCCGTGGTTAGCAGCAGTAGCGGCGATTGAACGTGCATCCATAAGTGCAACGGATGAAATCTGTCCGCTCTGAAGCTTGGAACCTTCTCTGTTGGGGAAGTTTCTGGTAGAATGACGGATTGAGAATGCATTGTTGGCGGGTGTATCGCCTGCACCGAAGCAGGGGCCGCAGAATGCAGTCTTAAGCACAGCGCCTGTCTGCATAATCTTTGCAGCACAGCCGTTTTTGATAATTTCCATGTATACGGGCATTGAAGCGGGATAAACGCTTAATGTGAATGCGCCGTTTCCTATATATTTGCCGTCGAGGATATCTGCTGCGGCACAGATATTTTCGAATCCGCCGCCTGCACAGCCTGCGATGATACCCTGTTCAACAACGAATTTACCGTTCTTAACCTTATCCTTAAGCGAGTATTCAACAGCACCGTCAAGAGAAACTAAAGCCTTCTTTTCTACATCATCGAGGATGTCTAAAAGGTTCTCGTTTAACTCATCGATAGTGTATGTGTTGCTCGGATGGAAAGGCATTGCAATCATGGGCTTGATGGTTGATAAATCAATCTTGATGATGCCGTCATAATATGCAATATCGTCAGGATTAAGCTCTGCGTAATCCTCCGGTCTTTTATGAATTTCAAAGAATTCCTTAACCTTGTCGTCAGTACGCCAGATTGAGGAAAGACATGTGGTCTCTGTGGTCATAACGTCGATACCGATTCTGAAATCGGGTGAAAGGTTTGAAACGCCGGGGCCCACAAATTCCATTACTTTATTCTTAACGTAGCCGTTTCCGAATACTGCACCGATGATTGCGAGTGCAACGTCCTGAGGACCTACGCCCTTAATGGGTGCTCCTTCAAGGTAAACGCCTACTACGCCGGGCATATTGATATCGTATGTCTGGTTTAAGAGCTGTTTTACGAGCTCGGGTCCGCCCTCGCCCATTGCCATGGTACCGAGTGCACCGTAACGAGTATGGGAGTCAGATCCTAAAATCATTCGACCGCACCCTGCAAGCATTTCTCTTGCGAACTGATGGATAACAGCCTGATGAGGGGGAACATAAACTCCGCCGTATTTCTTCGCACATGTAAGACCAAACATGTGGTCATCTTCATTGATGGTACCGCCTACAGCACAGAGTGAGTTGTGGCAGTTGGTAAGAACGTAAGGCATGGGGAATTTTTCAAGTCCCGATGCTCTCGCGGTCTGAATAATACCCACGAAAGTAATATCGTGGGATGTCAGCTTGTCAAATCTTATTTTAAGCTTATCCATATTGTCGGAAGTGTTGTGCTTCTCCAATATGCCGTAAGCTATGGTTCCTTTTTTGGCTTCCTCTTTTGAGGTCTCTTTTCCTGTGAGGCTCTTAATCTCGTTTAAGGCTTCTGGCGACTCTTTTATGAGCTTTTCGCCGTTAACGAGATATGCTCCGCTCTCGAACAACTCTATCATTTTATATATGCTCCTTTAAAAAAGTTATTTTTTTCCTACGCGGCTTAATATAAGTATAAGGATGTAATAAACAGGGATAATAAAGAATATTATCCAGCCCGGGCTCCAGAGCTGCATGCCAAAGCCGAGTATAAGATAAACAATGACACAGATGCCGGGGAAAATAATCAGCGTAATTTTCTCGGCTTTTGTAAGGCCTTTCCGCTCTTCCTCTTCACTTCCCGGAAGGTTGGCGTAAGTACCGTTTTCAGCGTCGTATTCGGGAGTCTCGGTATCGTTGTAAAGCATTTCATCCATGGTAAGTCCGTAGACCTTGGACAGACCGATTAAATCCGATGCAGAGGGTACCGTAATTCCTTCTTCCCACTCTTTTATCAGACCGACTTCCTTATCGCATTTTTGGGCAAGCTCCTGCAAAGAAAAACCTTTGCTTTCCCTGAGCTCTTTCAGTTTTTTTGAAACATCCATATAGTGATCCCCCACCATTAACTTTCTTATTTTCACACATTGTGGGATTATTGTCAAATTTTCAAGGGTTTGCGGGACTTTTGGGGTACATTTTCAGGCACAAAAAAAGGAAGCACTTTTGAAGTGCTTCCTTTGAATTAACAATACCTGAATATTAGTTGGTAATAACAAGTTCTGTTTCCTTATCGAATACGTGGATCTTCTCAACGTCAAGAGCGAACTTAATTGTATCGCCGGGTCTTGCTGTTGTTCTGGGATCTACTCTTGCTGTCATAGGGA
>JAGCVT010000053.1 GCA_017962225.1 Lachnospiraceae bacterium | reverse complement strand
TTCCATTGTATGCATCATGATATCCGTGCATCCGCATGCTGTCTGATAATCGGGCAGAGTCATTGTAAGCTCGGGGTTCATAATTGCAAATTTAGGACGTCCGAAATCTGAGCTGTAGCCTCTCTTTACGAGACCTTCTTCCTTGGTAATAACCGAAGAGTCACTCATTTCACTGCCTGTAGCTGCAATTGTCAAGATAACACCCAAAGAAACGCATCCTTCAGCTTTTCTTTTATAATCATAAAAGTCCCAGACATCGCCTTCGTTTGCAAGGCCGTAGCCTATGGCCTTCGCTGAGTCAATTGCACTTCCGCCGCCTACTGCGAGAAGGAAATCAACATTCTCTTTTTTGCAAAGCTCAATGCCTTCGTATACTAATCCGAGATGGGGATTGGGCACTGCTCCGCCTAATGTAACATAGCTTATGCCTGCTGCATCAAGCGTATCTGTAACGCGCTTTAAAAGGCCTGAACGAACAACGCTTCCGCCGCCGTAGTGAATTAAAATCTTTGTGCCGCCGAACTCTTTTATGAGCTCAGCAACCTTGCTCTCGGTGTTTTTTCCAAACACAACCTTAGTCGGTGTGAAATAATTAAAATCAAACATGTAACTTTCCCTCCAATATTCATTTTCTTGAGCAGCGCTCGAGTACATTTTACCAAATTTTTAATTCTTTGTAACGAATTTCTCCAATCATTGTTTTATATTCAGAAAACAATTTCGGAAAGGAATGAAAAAATATGATTAAGAAAAAGACTTTTACAAAGAATTTTATGCGGATTTTAGCCGTTTCAATGGCTGTAATGACGCTTTTTGCATGTACGGGAAAAGAAGTCGCAGAAGATGAAAATGAGCATCATCCTCTTTACAATTATTACACCGCGGGACCTTCGATGACAATGTCTTCAAGCGCTTCAATGTCAGCGGCTGCAACAACCTCAAGTGCAAGCTCCGCAAATGCTGCCAACGCTTCACCTACAGCCGTTCCGCCTTCATATCAGAAATACGGCGGAGCTGCCTTCGGATACGGCACTTATGACTTTGATGAAGAATTTAATACCGAAGAATATGACGCACTTAAAGAAAATCCTTTTAAGGACGTATCGTTATCTCCTCTTTCCACCTTCTCCGCCGATGTGGATACCGCATCATACGCAAACATAAGAAGATTCATTTATTCAAATTATATTCCCGAGACCATCCCTCAGGGCGCGGTCAGAATCGAAGAAATGGTAAATTACTTTAACTACGATTATGACGGGCCTAAAAAGGGGGAACCTTTCGGAGTAAATGCAGAAATCTCCGACTGTCCCTGGAATAAAAACCACAAACTTGTTCGTATCGGCCTTCAGACAGAAAAGATAGACTACACAAAGGCTAAGGATTCCAACATCGTTCTGCTCATCGATGTCTCCGGATCCATGTATTCCTTCAACAAACTCCCCCTTGTGCAGGAATCTTTCTGTATGATGGTCGATAACCTTTCAAAAAAAGACAGAGTATCCATCGTAACCTATGCGAGCGGAAACGAGACGGTTCTTGAAGGCGTAAACGGTGCAGACAAAGACACCATAAAAGAAGCAATCAACTCTCTTACCGCATACGGCGGCACAAACGGTGCAGGCGGTATTGAAGAAGCCTACAGAATTGCAAAAGAAAACTTCATAAAAGACGGAAACAACAGAGTAATTATTGCCACCGACGGTGATTTTAATCTCGGAATCACAAGCGAAAGCGAACTTTCGGAACTTATCACAGAAAAAGCAAGAGAAGGCATTTTCTTATCTGTTTTAGGCTACGGAATGGGTAATTATTCGGACTCAAAACTCGAATCACTCGCAGATGACGGTAATGGAAACTATGCATATATTGATTCTGCCGCAGAGGCCAAAAAAGTTCTTGTAGAAGAATTCGGTGCAAATATGGTGACCGTTGCAAAGGATGTGAAACTCCAGGTTGAATTTAACCCTGCATATGTTAAAGAATACCGTCTTTTAGGATATGAAGACAGAATGCTTAACACGGAAGATTTTGAAGATGATACAAAGGACGCCGGAGAAATCGGCGCAGGTCACTCGGTAACGGTTCTTTACGAAATCGTTCCGGCAAAATATTCGTATGAAGGCTCCGGCCTTAAATATCAGACAAGCTCTCTCACGGATGCAGCAAAGAATTCAGAAGAATGGTTAACACTAAAAATCCGTTACAAAGCCCCTGCGGGTGATGTTTCAAATTTACTTGAATACAGCATCGGCAATAAAGATGTCACAAGCAAACCTTCCGATGATTATATGTTTGCGGCTGCTGTTGCAGAATTTGGAATGATCCTTCGTAAAAGCGAATATGTGAACGACAAGGACTTTAAACATGTCAACAAAGTGCTTAAAACCATTAATTTAGACGATGATTACAGGAAAGAACTGGCCGATATGGTCGACGTTTGTATAGAAAATTCACAGTAAATTATGAACAAGATTGTTATTTTGTTCACAATTTAATACATAATTGTTTACAAATTTAATACATTTTTGTCAAACAGTATTCATATTTACAAATTAATATAATAACTGTAATAACAAAGAGAACGACAAATCCTTTTAACAAATCATAAATTTTTTCATTTCATTTTCTACCTTCCAAACTCCTGCAAGTGGCTTGCAGGAGTTTTTTATTTCAGGTTTAAAGAATGGTTTCCATTCCTATCTTTTGGGGCTTTAAGCCCATGCTCTCATAAAATTTCATCGCCGTGGGATTGCATTCCCAGACATTTAAAGTAATATTGTAAAAGCCTTTTTCTTTGGCGTACTCTTTTACGAATTCATAAAGCATTTTACCGACGCCTTTCCCTCTCGCATCCTCATCCACACAGATATCGTCGATATAAAGTGTCTTAATGTCGGTTAAAACCGCATGATTTAAAACCTGCTGGTGAATGCAGAATGCATGTCCTAACACAAGGCCGTTGTCGTCCTCGCACACAAACACAGGTCTGTTATCTTCTTTTATGATATCTTCAAGCTGCTCGGCGTTATACTTTGTCACGGGACCTTTGAAAATATCAGGTCTTCCGTTATGATGCACCATATCAACCTGGATAAGCAAATCAAGTATCTTTTCAATATCTTTGTTTTCTGCTCTTCTTACTTTCATTTTTAACCCCTCTTAGAAAAACTTCCATCTGCTTAGGAAAAATCCCGGAATCACGACTATGATGAAAAAGGCCCAGCTGACAAGTGTGAATACTTTGATGAATTTAAAGCCTTTGTCGGGATATTCTCTGACATAAATTCTGTAATTAATGACCGATGCGAGCGATCCGATTAAAGATACAAGGCCCGCAGTATCTGCGCCGTAGATTAGTCCCGCAAAATTTTTCGTAAAAGGGTAAAGCACAATCGATGCGGGAACATTTGATATTATCTGGCTTAATCCGATTGCCCACCAGTATTCGTTGCCTGCAACCGCTTTGTTTAAAACATCGGATATCTTCGGGTTTGCCGCAATCGACGATGAGAAAACAAAGAAGCAGAGGAACGTAAATATAAGCACATAATCAACCTGTACGAAAAGCTTTAGGTTTACGGCCGCTATCACAATTATAACTATTGCAACTGCTATCGGCCAGTACTTTGTTCTCGTTACGATTGTCAGGATAATCATTGCGAAAAGCAGAAGGTAAGCGATTTTTCTAATCTTAATCTTTGTGCTGACAGGCTCTTTTTTATCCTCTTCTATCTCTACGGTTTTGAATTCTTCTTTTACGTTCTTTCTGTATAAGACGAGCACAAAGATGATTAAGAGAATACCTGAACCGACACATAAAGGCGACATGTGAAGCATAAAGTGCCATACGCTTATATTCGACTGTCCGAATAAAAATAAGTTCTGCGGGCTGCCGAAAGGCATTAAAAGCGAGCCTCTGATAGCTGCGATGTTTTCCATGGAAATAACGGGTAGGATGTATTTTTCTTTGTCACCCTTTCTGAATAAAAGGATGGTAAGCGGTACAAAGATAATTAAAGACACATCGTTTGTTACAAACATCGATGTAAAGAAAACGCCGAAAATCAAGAACAGCGAAAGTGTGGCCATTGTCTTAAACTTTTTGCTGAAATTAATTACCGGCTCAAAAATATTCTCCTGTTTAAAGCCTTCGAGGACGCAGAGCATCATAAAAAGAGTGCCGAGCGTATGCCAGTCAATCTCTTTTATGAGTGCCTTTGTGGGAGGCGTAATAAACAAAGAAACGACGGCAGCGAGTACGGCCACCGTCAGCATTATTTCTTTTTTCAAAAATTCAAATACTTTTTTCATTTATCCAAAGTCTTTCTAAAATTAACCTTTTGAATTATATCATTATCGAAGCAAATTGAAAGACTTTTTTTATTTTCTGTGGAATTCGGCACACTTTTTAACGAATTTAGCGGCAAACGAAGGGTTCGACGGGAAATAAAGGTGCGGAAAACCTGCCCAGATGTTTTCGTTTGTCTTAACCGCCTCATATGTTTTGCCTGTAAAAGGCTTCGTGCAGATTACGTCGCTTCCGTTATCGTCGCAGTCGTAATAGTGGAATTCGTGACCTCTTATCTCTTCGCCCTCATTAAGGAAATTCGGGCTTTTTTCTTTCAAAGAAACATATCCGAATCTTACGGGTCTGCCTTTATATT
>JAGCVT010000052.1 GCA_017962225.1 Lachnospiraceae bacterium | reverse complement strand
GCTTCTCGGCAGAGTAACAAACGGTGGTGTACTTCATATGATTCCATCATGTTCTCCCGGAGGGATTAACTTCTGCGAGCATTACTATCCCGATCAGCTTGCACATCTTTCAAGCTGCAAGTCACCTCAGCAGATGTTTGGTGGAATCCTTAAGACATACTACGCTGAGAAGATGGGATGGGATCCTAAGTCAATCGTTTCTGTATCAGTAATGCCTTGTACAGCTAAGAAGTTCGAAATCGGCAGACCCGATCAGTCAGCTGCAGGTGTTCCCGATCTTGATTACACAATGACTACAAGAGAACTTGCAAGATTAATCGAGAGATGCGGTATCAACTTCAAGGAACTTCCCGATGAAGCATTTGACGATCCTATGGGCGAGTCAACAGGTGCAGCAGTTATCTTCGGTGCTACCGGTGGTGTTATGGAAGCAGCTCTTCGTACAGCAGTTTGGAAACTCACAGGCGAAACAAATGATTCTCCTCTTGAGTTCAAGGAAGTACGTGGCGTAGAAGGTATCAAGGAAGCTACATACGAAGTAGCAGGCATTTCCGTTAAGGTTGCTGTTGCTTCAGGTCTTCAGAATGCAAGAGTTATCATGGATAAAATCCGTGCAGGCGAAGCAGATTACACATTCGTTGAAATCATGGCTTGTCCCGGCGGTTGCGTAAACGGTGGTGGTCAGCCTCAGGTTCCCGCTTCTGTACGTAACTTCACAGACATCAGAGCTGAAAGAGCTAAAGCTCTTTACAACTATGATGAGAACATGCCCAGAAGAAAATCTCATGAAAACGAATCTGTAAAGAAGCTTTATGCTGAATACTTTGGTGAGCCTAACAGCCACAGAGCACATGAAGTTCTTCATACAACATATGTTGAGAGAAAGATTCATGAAATCTAATTAAAAATCGGAATGTGGAATATCTTAAAATAAAGGTTTTCCTGCATTCTTTGTATGCACTCGAGGTCCCTTTTTGGGGCCCCGGGTGCCGTTTCATTATAATTAAGATATATATTATTCCTAAAATAATAGCTCGAATTTGATTTTTCATAACGGGGGCGTTACATGAAAAAAAGAATTTTATGTACGGCGCTGGTGTTACTTTTAACAGCTGCAGTTGCATGTACAGAAGCTGATATTCAGAATATAAAAAACGGAAGAGAAGATGCTATCGTACTTAATGTTGAAAATCTTCCCGCTCCGGACATAAAAAAACCAAATACTGAAATTGAAAATAACACCGAAAACGGTGATAAAGATACAGTTACCAACAAGACCGAAAATGCCGATAATACAGGTTCTGCAGACAGTACAGGCCAGACGAAAGAAGATAAGCCCAGTCTTGATGACTATGTGATAGAAGATTGCGAGGGCGAATATGTCCTGATTAAATCTGCAGTGGTTCGAAGCGGACCATCCACAGATTTTGACAAACTCGGTCAGCTTCAGGCAGACAGTGTGGTTGAAATAACGGGAACTACCGATAACGGATGGTTTAAGTTTGAATTTGATTCAACTGACGGATATATCAACCAGAAGTTCTTTTTGGATAAAGAAACCTACGACAAAGAGCAGGCTGCAAATAATTCAAACGTAGACAATCAAAACGCAGGCAGCGAAAACACACAGCCTGAAAATAATCAGGTTGAAAACAACCAGCCGGATAATCAGCCTGAAAACAATCAGCCTGAAAATAATCAGGCAGATAACAATCCTCCTGTGAATAATCAGCCGGATAATACGGCCGGACAAAGCACCCTGCAGTCACAGATAGTTGCTCTCTGCAATGAATACAGAGTAGCAGAAGGCTTAGAGCCTCTTACAGAAGATCCCGAGCTTGATGCTCTTGCACAGATAAGATCTGATGAAATAGTGGTTTATTTTGAGCATATAAGACCTGACGGCAGCGACTGTTTTACTGTTATGAAAGATTATAAATGTACTCTCTGCGGTGAAAATATCGCCGCTGGTCAGGGAAATCCCAAGGATGTCGTTGATGCTTGGATGAATTCCCCCGGACACAGAGACAATATTATGAATAAGGATTTCAAGAAAATCGGAATCGGTTATTCAGTGGGCGGAGAATACGGCTCATACTGGGCACAGCTTTTTGCCAATTAATGATATTAATATGTGCTTGCACATATAATGCAATAAAGGAGACACTAATTTAATGAGACAGTTTACTTCAGACGAACTTAGAAACACATGGAAACAGTTTTATGTTGAACGCGGACATGTAGATGTAGGTGCAGTTTCACTCGTATCCGACGGTTCTACAGGCGTTATGTTTAACGTCGCCGGCATGCAGCCTCTGATGCCTTATCTTTTAGGACAGAAACATCCTTTGGGCACAAGACTCTGCAACGTACAGGGCTGCGTTCGTACAAATGATATAGATTCTGTAGGCGATAAGAGCCACGTTACATTCTTCGAAATGATGGGCAGCTGGAGCTTGGGCGATTATTTTAAGGAAGACAGATGTAAATGGAGTTTTGAACTTCTTACCGAAGTATTCGGATTTGATGCAGATCATCTTGCAGCAACTGTTTTTGCAGGTGACGAGAATGCTCCCAGAGACGAAGAGGGCGCAGGATACAGAATAGCATCAGGCTTTAAGAAAGAGAATATTTACTATCTCGGCGCTGATGATAACTGGTGGGGCCTTGAATACGGACCCTGCGGACCCGACAGTGAAATGTTTTATATTGCAGATGTTCCCGACTGCGGACCAGACTGCGGCCCCGGATGTTCATGCGGTAAATATACTGAACTTGGTAACGATGTATTTATGCAGTATGAAAAGCATCAGGACGGTTCCTTAACACCTTTAAAGCAGAAAAACGTTGATACAGGCTGGGGCCTTGAGAGAAATCTTGCGTTCTTAAACGGTACAAAGGATGTTTACAAGACAGACCTTTTTGCACCTGTTATTAGTTTTATCGAAGAGGCATCAAACGTTAAATACGACAGCGACGAGAAGTTAACAAAATCAATGAGAATTCTTGCGGATCACACCAGAACAAGCGTTATGCTTATCGGTGATCCCGCTAAGCTTCTTCCATCAAATGCAGGCGCCGGTTATGTTCTTCGCCGTCTTATTCGTCGTGCAGTCAGACATGCTAGAGCGCTTGGACTTAAGAAAGCTGATATTTTAAAGATTGCAACTATCTTTATTGATGATATTTATCCCAACAGTTTCCCTCTTCTTGTTAAGAACAAGGAATTCATTTTGGACGAACTCGGCAAAGAAATCGAACGTTTCGAGAATACTCTTGAAAACGGTATGAAGGAATTCAAAAAGATTCTTGATACAAAGAACTCCAAGGGAGAAAAGGAAATCGACGGCAAATCCGCATTCTATCTTTATGATACTTTCGGATTTCCTATTGAACTTACTGTTGAACTTGCTGAAGAAGAAGGTCTTAAAGTTGACGAAGAAGGCTTCAAGGCAGCTATGGAAGAGCAGAAGCAGACTGCAAGAGACAATCAGAACTTCTCTGCAAAGTTAAATGTTTCCGCAGGCGTATTTGATTCTCTTGATGAAAGCATTAAGACGGAATTTGTCGGATACGATGTGCTTGAGTGCGGCGCTAAGGCTGTTGCTATGGCAAACGAAAGAGGCATAAGTGATAAATTAAACGAAAAAGAAAACGGAACAATTATTACCGATGTTACAAGCATGTACGGCACCATGGGCGGCCAGGTGGGTGATAAGGGTATTATTTCATCCAAAGACGGTGAATTCGTTGTTACAGAAGCAATCCATCTTCCTAACGGACGTATCGGTCATACAGGTTATGTTTCACGCGGATTTATTAATGCAGGCGATGAAGTATATGTAAAGGTTAATTATGATAACAGAATGAATACCTGTAAGAATCACTCCGCTACACATCTTCTTCAGAAAGCATTAAAGACTGTACTCGGTGATCATGTAGAGCAGAAAGGTTCGCTTGTTACACCCGACAGACTTCGTTTTGACTTTTCACATTCACAGGCTATAAGTGCTGAAGACCTTGCAAAGGTTGAAGCAATCGTAAATAAAGAAATCGCTGCATCGCTTGATGTAAATACCGATGAAATGAGCATTGAAGATGCAAACAAGACCGGTGCAATGGCGCTCTTCGGAGAAAAGTACGGTGCAACGGTTAGAGTAGTCAGCATGGGCAAAGGTGATTCCGGCAACGATGAAGCAGATTTCAAGGAAGCATTTTCCGTAGAACTCTGCGGCGGTACTCATGTAAGCAATACTGCAGAGATTCAGCAGATTAAGATACTTTCAGAATCAGGAGTAGCTGCAGGCATAAGAAGAATCGAAGCTCTTACAGGCGAAGGCGTAATTGCATATTATAAAGAGATGGAAAGCATTCTCCTTGAGGCTGCTAAAGCATTAAAGGCTAATCCCAACGATATTGTTGCAAAGATTACAAGCCTTCAGGCTAACTTAAAGAGCGCAAATTCAGAGATTGAATCACTTAAGTCCAAAGCAGCTAAGGATGCACTCGGTGATCTTACAAACCAGGTTGAAGAAGTTAAGGGCGTTAAGGTTCTTGCAGCAAGAGTAGATAATGTGGATATGAACGCATTAAGAGATCTTGGCGATTCCCTTAAGGATAAGATAAAAGAAGGTGTTGTAGCACTTCTTAGTGCAGCAGACGGTAAAGTAAACATCGTAGTAATGGCTACAGACTCTGCTGTCAGCGCAGGTGCTCATGCAGGAAACCTTATTAAAGCAATTGCTCCCATCGTAGGAGGTGGCGGCGGCGGACGTCCCAACATGGCTCAGGCCGGTGGTAAGAACCCCGCAGGCATCGATGATGCAATCAAAGCTGTTAAAACAGAACTTGAAAAAATGCTCTAAAATAATGAATTCCGGCGGTAAAACGTCGGAATTCTTGTTATGAAAGGTTAGATTATGAAAAAGATTATTCTGGCATCAAAATCTCCGAGAAGAAAAGAACTTCTTGAAACTGCGGGTTTTGAAACTGTAATCATTCCTTCAGAAGCAGATGAGGATATTGATGAAAAAGATCCCGTTGAGCTCGTAAAAAAATTATCGCTCATAAAAGCAATGTCAGTATATGAGAGTGAAAAGAGCAAGGGAAACATTAAAGCCGATGATATTGTTTTAGGCGCGGATACCGTTGTTTTCGCAGGCGGAAGCATACTGGGTAAACCTGCAGATAAAGACGATGCGAGAAACATGATAAAAATGCTTTCGGGAAATGTTCATTCTGTATTTACGGGTTTTACTGTATGCACAGGTGACGGAAGAATAATTACGGATTATTCCGAAACCAAGGTTTATGTATACCCCATGACAGATGAAGAAGTCGAAGAGTACATAAATTCCGATGAACCTTACGATAAAGCGGGAGCATATGGTATTCAGGGCTTGTTTGGCAAATATGTTGAAAAGATAGACGGCGATTATCAGAATGTGGTAGGCCTTCCGGTATCGAAAATTATGCATGAAATAAAATAGCAGTTATGTAAACTAACCGCTATTTTATGTTAACTGACTTAAAATTTATGTCAACTTCATTTATGAGAACAATTCCAGGAAATCAGCCAATCCGTCGCTGTTATTGTCACGGAAAGTTATGTAATCCGAAACAGCTTTAAGTTTGGGATTTCCGTTCATCATGCATACGCTGTTTGAAGCGGCCTGAAGAAGAGTGATATCGTTTTCTTCATCGGCGAAAGCGTAGGAGTGTGATTCTTTTATGCCGGATGTTTTCATAATATATTTCAAAGCATTGCCTTTTCCCGATTCTTTGGGGATGACCTCAAGGAATTTATCACATGAAAAGATGCAGAATACTTTATTGCCGAGTTCTTTTTCGATAACGGCCTGAACTTTTTTAAGCTTTTCGGGCTTGTCGAAATTCATTATTAAAAACTTGTAAGGAGTCGGTTCTTCCTTGATTACGTTTCTGACCTGTCTGTAGGGGAGTGAAACATAATTGGAATAATACTCGAGTTCCTTTGTTTTCTTTTCACTTAATATCTCATAATCGGAATATGTATGGAAATGACAGCCGTATTTTTTGGCTGTTTTTTTGACGATTTCCGAATAGTCTTTTTTAAGGGTTACCTTCTCCAAGATTTCACCTTTTTTACAATCGTAAATAACACCGCCGTTAAATGCAGCGATATAATCGGTGATTTCTCCTATGGAGAGTCTATCGACTATTTTTAATGCGGATGCGAGAGGACGGCCGGTATTGATGATAAATTTATGACCGTTTTCGCATGCTTTATTAAGCAAAGCTTTTGTAATCGGAGTAATGATTTTCTCGTCATTTAAAAGTGTTCCGTCCAAATCAAAGAAGAGCGCTGAATGAATAGCTTTGTTAGGTACAAATCCTTTAAGGTATGCCTTCTTTAAAGGCGGAAGAAGCTTGGCGGGAATGTAAAGATCTCCGTGACCGCAGCCAAGGGATAAATTGGGCTTGTTGCTTCCGTGGAAATCAGAACCTCCTGTTATCATCAGGCGGTATTTGCTTGCCAGCTTTCTAATAAGTTTTTCATCCTTGCTTGAATATGTGGAGTAGATGGTTTCAATCCCTTTTAATCCCACGCGCGATAAATCTGCGACGAGTGTTTCAAGGTCTCTGTCGGAGAATTTATAAAGTATGGGATGGGCAAGAACAGGAATTCCTCCGCATGAAAGAATAAGTGAAACCGCTTTTGCGGGAGAGATTTTTTCTCTCGGAACAAATCCGGGGCAGTTGTCACCTATGTATGTATCAAAAGCTTCGTCAATGGTTTTGATGATGCCTTTTGAAATCATATATTTTGCATAATGAGCTCTGGTAATAACGCTGTCGGGATACTGCGCAATAAAAGAATCGTAATCGATATCGATTCCGAGTTCCTGTAATTTTTTGCACATTTTCTGATTGCGGATTTCTCTTGAGTTTCTGAATTCAACTACTTTTTTGGAGAATTTTTCGTTGTACGGATTTATATAATATCCGAGAATATGAATATCCTTTTTCTTGTATTCAGTGGAAAATTCAATTCCCGGAATTACTTCTATATCCTTTCCGACAGAGGCAGTATAAGCCTCTTCAATACCGTCTGTCGTGTCGTGATCTGTGAGGGCGAAAGCTTCGAGGTTGGATTTAATAGCAAGATCAACGAGCTCGCTCGGAGTTAAAGTACCGTCGGAGAAAGTTGAATGTACATGTAAATCGATTGCCTGCATTTAGTTTTCGTCATCCTCTTTCTTTGCAATGTAGATAGTTCTCTTTCTTGCCATTTCATCACTTGCAAGATAATCATCGTAAGTTGTGATTTTGTCAATCAGTTTACCGCCGGGCATAATCTCCATGATACGGTTAGCAGTTGTTTCGATAAACTGGTGGTCATGGCAGGAGAAGAGTTCAACGCCTGAAAATCTTATAAGACCGTTGTTCAAAGCCTGAATGGATTCCATGTCGAGGTGGTTTGTAGGCTCGTCAAGGATAAGGCAGTTAGCGCCTGAAATCATCATCTTTGAAAGCATACATCTGACTTTTTCACCACCGGATAAAACCTTAACTTTTTTTAGAGCATCATCCTGTGAGAAGAGCATTCTTCCAAGGAAACCTCTTACATAAGTTATATCTTTTACGGGGGAATAACCCATCAGCCAGTCTGTAATAATATCGTCTGACTTGAATTCTTCGGTATTGTCCTTGGGGAAGTAAGCCTGAGATGTGGTAACGCCCCATTTGTATGTACCTTCATCGGGTTCAATTTCGCCGGCGAGAATCTGGAAAAGGGTAGTGGTGGCGATTTCATTGCTTCCAACGAAAGCAACCTTATCTTCACGTCTTAAAATAAATGAAATATTATCAAGTACCTTTTCGCCGTTGATTGTCTTGGAAATTCCTTCAACCTGAAGAACTTCATTACCGATTTCTCTGTCAGGTCTGAAGTCAATGTAAGGATATTTTCTGCTCGAAGGCTTAATCTCTTCAAGTTCGATTTTTTCAAGAGCACGTTTTCTTGATGTAGCCTGCTTTGATTTGGAAGCGTTGGCAGAGAAACGGCTAATGAATTCCTGGAGTTCCTTAATCTTTTCCTCTTTCTTTTTGTTTGCTTCCTTCATCTGTTTTACGAGGAGCTGGCTGGATTCAAACCAGAAATCATAGTTGCCTGCATAGAGCTGAATCTTGCCATAGTCGATATCGGCTGTCTGTGTGCAGACTTTATTTAAGAAATGTCTGTCGTGGGAAACGACAATGACAGTGTTTTCAAAGTTAATTAAGAACTCTTCAAGCCATGCGATAGCATCAAGATCCAAGTGGTTTGTAGGCTCGTCTAAAAGAAGAATATCGGGGTTACCAAAGAGTGCCTTCGCAAGAAGTACTTTAACCTTTTCGTTACCGCCGAGTTCTGACATCTGTGTGTAGTGGAGCTCTGTTTCGATGCCGAGACCGTTAAGTAAGTTAGCGGCATTTGATTCAGCTTCCCAACCGTCAAGCTCCGCAAATTCTGCTTCAAGCTCACTTGCTCTGATACCGTCTTCATCGGAAAAATCTTCCTTAGCGTAAATGGCATCCTTTTCCTTCATGATTTCATAAAGTCTGGGGTTGCCGAGTATTACGGTATCCATTACAGAGTACTGGTCGTATTTGAAGTGGTCCTGTTCGAGCACGCTTAAACGCTGTCCGGGAGTGATTACGATATCGCCTGTAGTGGTTTCGAGTTCGCCTGATAAAATCTTAAGAAACGTGGATTTTCCAGCACCGTTGGCACCGATGATACCGTAGCAGTTGCCTTCGGTGAATTTTATGTTTACATCCTCGAAGAGGGCTTTCTTTCCAAATCTTAAGGATACGTTGTTTGCACTTATCATTTTATATAATTCCTTTCTGAAACGAACCGCAAAATAAATTACGGGTTTGATATAACAACCCCGCAATTACAGAATATCCGGTTCAATTTATTAATAATTGACGCTGTTGGGGATCTCGGCGACAACCTGACATTTGCCGTGAGTTTTTCCGTAATACAGTCTGTTGTCAGCCTGCTGAATAAAGTCTTCGATTCTGAAGCTCTCGTTGGCCTGTGCCACACCAAAGGTCATGGTAACTTTAACTGTATTGCCTTCGTGATTAACTTCGGAAGAGCAGATTTTGTTTAAGATACGATCGCCCAATGATTTGGCTGCTTCAATATTACCGTTAACAAGAATAAGGATTTCTTCGCCGCCCCATCTGCATACGAAATCGCCTTCACGCATTTGTGAAGAGATGGTATCGGCTACCATTACAAGGACCTTATCACCGCAGTCATGACCATAGGTATCGTTGACTTTTTTGAAATCATCAATATCTCCTAAAATGAGACTGAAGACTTTTTTATCTTTTCTTAAAAGATGCATGGAAATATTAAGCTTTTCCATCATGCTTCTTCTGTTGGCAAGTTTGGTAAGCGGATCGATACTTGATAACTGTTTAAGCTGTCTGGTTCTGTTTTCAAGTGTTGCTGTGCTGTTACGCATTTCAATCGTAAACATGAAGCAGAAGAGACTTAACAGTATGCATGCAATCGAGATGTTTAGTACTACCGTAATCACGAAAAGCACATGATAATTTTCAAGCGAAAGGAAACGCTCGCTCTTGTGAAAAACGGAGAATATATAATTAGCCATGGTTACTGCAGTAACCGCTATCGAAGTTAAAAACGGATGCTTAAAAGCCTTTGCGGAATTGGAAATGTAAAATACCGCAGGAATCAAAAGGAAACAGAAAAGATTAAAGTAAAGTGAACTGCCGTAAGCAAGTGTGACAAGCAGAACAAATATATTAACTTCCGCTGTGATTGCAAGAGTGATTAATTTGAACTGTTTGTTCTTCGTTAATGTTACCAGTGATTCGTATACAAGGAACGAAAGGAGATTATAGAGCATCATAAGGATATTACCGAAACCAAGGAAAATTCCGGCAAAAATCAGATGTGAAAAAGCGCATAGATGGAGGATAAGCGTAAACTTATCCCTGTCTGAAAGGTACTCTTCACCGTTGATGATTTCCTTTATGTAATTAAGATAAATCTTAATCTGGTCCATTCTTACTCCATTTAAGCATATATATAAAAGATTTTACCATTAAATTATGTTAATCTCAATAAATATTTAATTATTATTTTATATTTATAATATATATGGATGGACAAATATAAAAATTTTTTAATAAAATGCAATAAAAAATAAAAATTGTTAGCACTCTCACTTGACGAGTGCTAAAAGAAGTAGTATTATATCATTGGTTGAAAAAATAACATTAGGATTACTCATAAAAGAAATAGAAAAGAAGGATTTTCAGTCAGAAAGAAGGTGATTTTATGAACATAACGAAATTCACTCAAAATTCTCAAAATTCTGTCAATATGGCGCAACAGTATGCAATAGAGTTCGGCAATCAGGAGATTGAGGAAGAACATCTTCTTTATGCGCTTATAACTATTGACGACAGTCTGATTTTAAAGCTGATCGAAAAGATGGAAATTAACACCGAGCATTTTACCGCCAGGGTTAAAGAAGCTATTGAAAAAAGAGTCAAAGTAAGCGGCGGAGATCTGCGTATCGGTCAGAAGCTTAATGAAGTTTTGATAACAGCCGAAAACCAGGCTAAAAAAATGGGTGACGAATATGTATCGGTAGAGCATTTATTCCTGTCGATGCTTGATCATCCCAACAGGGAAATCGGTGAGATTTTCAGAGAATACGGTATCACAAAGGAAAGATTTTTAACTGCGCTTTCGTCTGTCAGAGGTAATGTGAAGGTTACCAGCGACAATCCCGAGGGTACATATGATGCACTTAACAAATACGGACAGGACCTCGTTCAGAAAGCCAAAAGCAGAAAAATGGATCCAGTCATCGGCAGGGATGCGGAGATAAGAAATGTAATAAGAATCTTAAGCCGTAAAACAAAAAACAATCCCGTACTGATCGGTGAACCCGGCGTAGGTAAAACTGCTGTAGCAGAGGGTCTCGCACAGAGAATCGTAAACGGAGATGTTCCGGACGATCTTAAAAACAAAACAATCTTTGCACTGGATATGGGCTCTCTTGTCGCAGGTGCAAAATACCGTGGCGAGTTTGAGGAAAGACTTAAAGCCGTACTTGATGAAGTTAAATCATCTAACGGTGAGATAATTCTGTTTATCGATGAACTTCATACCATTGTGGGCGCAGGTAAAACAGACGGTGCACTTGATGCGGGTAATATGCTTAAACCCATGCTTGCAAGAGGCGAGCTTCACTGTATCGGCGCAACAACTCTCGATGAATACAGAATGTATATTGAAAAAGACGCAGCCCTTGAGAGAAGATTCCAGCCTGTAATGGTTGACGAACCTACCGTGGAAGACACAATATCAATTTTACGAGGTATAAAAGACAGATACGAAGTATATCACGGCGTAAAAATCATGGATAACGCGCTTGTGGCTGCAGCCATGCTTTCGGACAGATATATTTCCGACAGATTCTTACCTGATAAGGCCATAGACCTTGTGGATGAAGCATGCGCAATGATTAAGACGGAACTTAACAGTCTGCCTACAGAGCTTGACGAAAAACAGCGTAAGATACTTCAGATGGAAATCGAGGCTCAGGCATTAAAGAAAGAAGATGATTCGCAGAGTGAGCAGAGACTGGCAGATCTTTTGGCCGACCTTGCTGTCGAAAAAGAGGATTTTGCAAATGCCAAGGCTAAATGGGAGAACGAAAAGAGTGCGGTAGATAAACTTTCCAAGATGAGAGAGGAAATCGATGCTCTTAATTCAAAGATTGAAATAGCAAAACGTGAAGGCGATCTTAACAAAGCCGCAGAGCTTACATACGGCGAACTGCCGAGATTAAAGGCAAGTCTTGAAGAAGCTGAGAAGGCTGCTGAAAAGAAAGACGATTCACTGGTACATGAAAAGGTTACCGATACCGAAATCGCGAGAATCGTTTCAAGATGGACCGGTATTCCCGTAGCAAAACTCAATGAGTCTGAGAGAAACAAAGTGCTGCATCTGGCAGATGAACTTCATAAAAGAGTTATCGGTCAGGATGACGGTGTAACAAAGGTTACAGAATCGATCATCAGATCAAAAGCAGGCATAAAAGATCCTACAAAGCCCATCGGTTCATTCCTTTTCTTAGGACCTACAGGTGTAGGTAAAACGGAACTTGCCAAAGCACTTGCACAGTCACTCTTTGATGATGAAAACAATATTGTAAGAATCGATATGAGCGAATACATGGAAAGCTACAGCGTATCGAGACTAATCGGAGCGCCTCCCGGATATGTGGGATATGATGAAGGCGGTCAGTTAACCGAAGCCGTAAGAAGAAAACCTTATTCGGTAGTTCTTTTTGATGAAGTTGAAAAGGCGCATCCCGATGTATTCAATGTACTTCTTCAGGTGCTTGATGACGGACGTATCACAGATTCACACGGCAAGACGGTTGATTTTAAGAACACAATCATTATAATGACATCGAATATCGGTGCTGATGTTCTGCTTGAAGGCATTGATGAAGACGGTGAGTTTAAAGAAGGAGTGGAAGAGGCTGTTACAGGTATGCTTCATAAGTTCTTCAGACCTGAGTTCCTTAACAGAATCGACGAAACGATACTCTTTAAACCTCTCGGCAAGAAAGAAATCGCAGGCATTCTGGATCTTATCGTGGCCGATCTTAACAAGCGTCTGGAAGACAGAGAATATAAAGTTATGTTAACCGAAGAAGCGAAAGATAAAGTAATAGCAGAAGGTTACAATCCCAATTACGGTGCAAGACCTCTTAAAAGATATGTTCAGAAGACAGTCGAAACACTTGCTGCCAAGCTGATTCTTTCCGGAAAAGTTTCCGAAGGCGATACAATAACGATTGATGTCGAGGACGGAAAGTTTACGGCAAGATAAGTTACATTTAAGTTTACATAAGAATCGGGTTTTAAAAAGACCCGATTCTTTTTATGTTCTTTTATAAGGTATTAGTTTACATAACGTAGATTTCTTTTATGAGGGCAAAAAGAATATTTGAAAATTTGTATAATATGTGTTGACAAATAATATTATATCCCGTATAGTATTATACGAAAACAAAAATAGCTATGAATTTTCAAATATAAATCAGGAGGGATTAAGGATGACATATCAACTTACGGCACCGCTTCTGGACGCATGTGTGCTCGGTATAGTTGCAGAGAGTGATGCTTACGG
>JAGCVT010000051.1 GCA_017962225.1 Lachnospiraceae bacterium | reverse complement strand
TGAAGAGCGTGATTACAGCGTACTCGTGGTATCTGCCGCAGAAAAATTTAATACTGTGATATCGGAATTGCTCTCCGAATCCGGATACAGACAGATTAAGTATGAATCTTCCGTAACAAGCGCTCAGAGGGCATTCGCCGAAAGATTTTATGATTTTGTTATTATCAATTCGCCGCTCCCCGATGATGTGGGAACAAGATTTGCAATTGATCTTTGTACATCGGGAAGTACCGTCGCACTCATAGTTGTGCGTGCGGAAAACTTTGAAGAGATAAACGAAAAGGTTTCGAGACACGGAGTTTTTGCAATACCCAAACCGATGAGCCGTCCTGTAGTGGAAATGGCGCTTAAGTGGATGGCGTCATCGAGAGAGAGACTTAGAAAAACGGAGAAGAAGACTCTTTCCATTGAAGAGAAGATGGAAGAAATCCGTATCGTTAACCGTGCAAAATGGCTTTTAATCAATGAACTTAAAATGGATGAGCCGGGCGCACACCGTTATATCGAAAAACAGGCGATGGACCGCTGCGTCACACGCCGCGAGGTAGCAGAAGAAATTATCAGAACATACACATAAAACAGTCGGAATTTTATCCGGCTGTTTTTGTTTTATTAAGATTTTATGATAAAATGGTCGTTGTAAAAGAATTTTGACAGTGTTTTTTCGCATTGTAAAAGAGAATTGATAGAAAAAGATTCATATTTTTTGTATGTTGAGGGTGCTTCGAAAAAGAAGCGGAAACTGGAACAGGACGGACTAAAATGGAAATCGGAAGTAAACTCAAAAATGCACGAAATGAAAAAGGCATTACACAGGAACAGGCGGCCGAGTTTCTCGGTGTAAGCAGACAGACAATTTCAAACTGGGAAAACAACAAATCATTTCCGGATATTATAAGTGTTATAAAAATGAGTGATTTCTATTCCGTAAGTCTGGACCATCTTCTCAAGGAGGAAAAAGATATGAGTCAGAATTATCAGGAATTTTTAAAAGAAAGCACTGACACGGTAAAGGCAAAAAACAATTTAGGTATCATAATTATTCTTACAGCCTATTTTGTAATATGGATTGCCATGATGATTCTTTTCTGGGGCTACGGTTCCAAAATGTTTGAAGAAACTGAAATGATATTCAAATTCGTGGTTTTACCGGTGTTTTTGTTTGTTGTATGCACAATCATTGCCGCTAACGGATATTTCGGAAAAGCAAAGTGGTTCTTCACAGCTGTTGCCGCAGCGACCTTTGCGTTTATCCCCTATACCGAAACGATTATTGTAAATCAGGAGGAAAAGGCAAATCTTATGATTTCATACAGATCGCCGAACCTTAGATATATGCTGATCGGAATCGGCGTTTCTTTACTCGGACTGATTATAGGAACCGTTATCAGAATGATTAAATCTAAAAAGAAAGCAAATAACTAAAAAACGCAAAAAATAATGCTCATAAAAAAGACTCAGAGAATATTTCTTTGGGTCTTTTTATGTTAAAATAGAAAAGATGGATACTAATCTTTTATTTTATGATGAATACGAACAATTTTATAAGATGACCGGAAAATCAAAAGCATTTGAAAACTTTTGCAGGGATGCCTTCGGAGAGGATTTTTCCCAGGACGGTTTCAGCGATATAAATCAGATAAACAGAATAATTGATTTTATCAGAACAGGTGAAAGATAAAAAATGATTATTTTGATAGAGAGTGTTATATTGTGCGTTGCTTTTACGATAATGGTTTTTATAATGTCGAGAAAGCCGATTAAGACACTTTATAATTATCCTCCGAAAATTCAGGAAAGAGTGAAGTCTCTGGATGAATATAAGGACAGTATACCCACCCAAAAGAATAAGATAGCGGCAAAACTTATCGCCAGCGTTTTATTCGTTGTAATTCTAAGTCTGATATTAAGATTTATAAATGGGTATACGACATTTTTTACGGCTTTTGGATATGGATTTCTTTTATGGACGATAGTAAATCTTTGGGATGTGATTGTGTTAGACATTATCTGGTTCTGCCATGATCCGCAATTTGTTTTTAAGGGTACGGAGGATATGGTAAAGGACTACCATGATTACTGGTTCCATATTAAGGGATTTTTTATCGGAGAGGTTTTGGCACTAATTGTTTGTGCACTGTCCGGACTGGTTGTGCATTTTATATTTTAAAGGAGGGATTATTGATATGAGAGTTTTATTCAATCGAAAAACTTATGGAGCGTCTGTCGTTGAGGTTATTCATTTTACGCGTTTTGATAATCACGAAATTGGTCTGATTATGCCTTATTCGCAACGTTTGGAAAAAAAGAATTATGATGCCTATGAATCCACAACGAAGGTCGAAGAATCTGATTTTAACCGTTGGGCGGAACAGCTGTGCAGAACAGGTTATCTGGATCTCACACGAACCGATTTAGAGTTTATTGCTACTCACGGAACATGATACTTACATTATTCTTTACATTTATAAAGATTGGTCTGTTCACTTTCGGCGGCGGATATGCAATGATTCCGATTATTGAAAACATATGCGTGGATCGAAAAAAGTGGATTACACATGAAGAGATGATGGATGTTACGGTGATTGCGGAATCCACACCCGGTCCGATAGCAATTAACTGCGCCACATATGTAGGATACAAGCAAAAAGGCATTTGGGGAGCCATAGCAGCCACTCTCGGAGTTGTTTTACCGTCTTTTATAATTATTTATTTAATTTCATTATTTCTGAATAATCTGCTGGAGATTACCTGGATTGCAAATGCATTTAAAGGCATTCGAATAGCTGTCGGAATACTGATTCTGGATGCGGGCATCAGAATGTTCGTAAAAATGAAAAAGAAAGCAATTCCCTGCGTTATTTTAGTCTGCGCTTTTGCTGCCATGATGTTAATAAATGTTTTTGCATGGAATTTCTCTTCAATTCTGCTTATTCTGATTGCTGCCCTAATCAGCCTTGTTATCTATTTGATTCAGGGTTCACCATCTGAGAAAGGTGGTGAATAAATGATATATCTTGAGTTGTTTATAGGATTTTTGATTGTCGGATTATTCTCGTTTGGCGGAGCTTACGCGGCGATTCCGCTGATAAGAGATATTGTTCTTTTATTCGGCTGGATTGATGAAGAGGTTTTGACCAATATGATTGCCGTGAGCGAGAGTACACCGGGACCCATAATGGTTAATCTTGCGACATATGTCGGTTGCAGCCAGGCAGGGATTTTAGGCGGAATAATAGCGACATTTGCAGTCATACTGCCTGCATTTTTTATCATTTTGCTGATAACCGTTGTTTTAAAGAAAATGCTTGAAAACAAATATGTTAAGGCAGTTCTAAACGGGCTTAAACCGTGCATTATCGGTATTATTATTTCCACCGGCTGTTATATGATTTTTAAAAACAGTATCACGCCTGTGTTTCAGACGTCCGCAGATTGGCTTGCACCGGTTATAACGATAATTCTTTCGGTATTGTTTTTTGGGTTCAAGGGAGTATTTAAGAAAAAAATGTCTCCGATAGTACTTATTGTAATATCAGCGGTTTTAGGCGCAATTGTGTATGGAATTAAGTAACAAATAAATTTTTAAGGGGATGTATGGAAATTCGAGAAATAATCATAAATAAATCATATGGGTTTAAAGAGTACCAGGAGGCTGTAAAAAAGCATCCTGATTTTGATATCAATGAACTCGATCAGTCTGATTGTTCTCTGCTTCAGTTAGCAATTTCATACAATAAATGGGAAATTGCAAAAGACCTGATAGAGAGAGGAATTAATCTAGATAATCAGGACAAAAACGGAAGAACTGCTCTGCATTATCTTTGTGTAGGCAATGCAAATCCGGAAATATTGGAAAATGTCCTTAAAGCAGGCGCTAATCCTGACATACGTAACAAAGAAAAAATGACGCCTTTATTTCTTGTCAGGAGAATTTGTTATGCTGATTCTGAAGAGAAGTACCGGCTGATGAGAATGTTCCTTGACTATGGAGCAGATAAAAACATACATTGCATTCAGGCGAATACTGCGGAAGAAGAAGCAGAGAAAAGAGGAGATCAAAGGGCGGTCGCCATATTTAAAGAGTATGAGGGCGGAAAAAGGCGTGAAGAGTATCCTTCCGATCCGGAGGAACTTTATGACTTTGTCGACCCGATTTTTGATGAAGGCAGATATCTTGATGTTATTGATGTGGTAACATCTTTTTCTGAGGATAAGATGATACAAAAACTGGTGAATATATTAGCCGCATCATACAACAATGTCAGGGCGTATCAAAAAGCACTTGTACTGATTGAAAAGTACAAATATCTTTATGAAGATGAAATGTATTTATGGTATTACTATGCCGCTTATGCATATGAAGATCTGGAGGAGTATAAGAATACTCTGGACTGTATTGAGGCCGGAGTAGCCGAATGTAATCGTCTGAAAAAAGAGGGCATTCTTTCCGGTGAAGAATACGAAAAACGAGTAAACAATCTGGTATATTTGAAAAAGTTCTGTCCGAAGTTCCTCGGCGGACTGGAGAGAAGAACTTATCCGAAGATGGATGATAAACTCTTCAAAATCCTAAAGAAGTACTATGATAAAAAGAACAGGAAACCATCACTGGATCTTTTGCCGGAAAAAGATAAGGATTTTCTGGTATCATCAGGTTATCCTTTCGAAGGTGTTATAGAGTATACACATAATGAATGTATTAACGCCTGTAAGGAGATTTTGAAACATCCCAACTTAACAATAGATAATCTGATCGCAGCATATGTATGCGGATTCTCCAGCTTTCCAAGAGGGAGACAGCCAATCTTAAGTTATCTTTTCGCAAAAGCAGTTCCTGTGCATGATTTAACAGATCCTTACGATGACAAAGGGCATTGTTCGATATGTGCCATACCCAGGATAAGAAATATCAGCCTGGGCGAACGAATATACAGAGAGTATTTAGGTTATTCCTGGAATGAGATGTGGGAGGATGATATTGCGGGCCTACAGGAGTTTGCAGACCTTGAACCCTGTACTCCGACTAAAGAGGATATACGAATATTTAATGATGTAATTGAAATGATTCGAAATGCTCCGGCCAAGGAAACACCCGGTAAACTGGAAACACGTATCAAACAAAGTAAGATAGTACCATGGTATGAAAAATACAAATTCCGCGGTATGCTCATAACGCTTGCCGAGTTAGGCGTAATGCCGAATCCTTATATCAAACCCTTATATGACGGATTTACTCCTTTTATGGAACAATGCAGTATAAGCGATCATGTTCCCGGAGGGTCGCGTTCAGAAATCGGCTTACCGCTCTCGGGTTGGCGAGGAGACAATCCTATAGATGAGGAAAGGCTTAAAATGTTTTTTGGAAAGTATTTATCCTGAATTTCGAAAACAGAGTATTCGGTTTACTGCATAGATTTAAATATGGTATAATGCAAAAGATTGCGAAGAAAGCAATTTTGAATGAATGATATTTACAGGGGAAGATTATGAAACTTACTGATATTTACAAATCAAAAAAGACAGTTCTTTCGTTCGAGATTTTTCCACCCAAAAAAGATGACGAACTTGAAAATATTGATCCCACACTGGAGATTTTATCCGACTTAAAGCCGGATTATATCTCAGTTACTTTTGGTGCGGGCGGACATGCCAACAATTCAAAGACCATTGCTCTGGCAAAGCGAATAAAAGAAGTGTATCATACCGAGCCCGTAGTGCATCTTACAGGGCTTTGCTATGACAAAGAAGAGATAGATTTGTTTGCAAAAGAAATACAGAATGCGGGTGTTGAAAACATCCTTGCATTAAGAGGTGACATTAATCCCAATGTTCCCGCAAAAAATGCTTTTCCTCATGCCTCGGACTTAATTGCTTACCTTAAGGATTCATATGATTTCTGCATCGCAGGTGCGTGCTATCCCGAGATTCATCCCGAATCCAAGGACAGAGTGGAAGAGATGAAAAACCTTAAGAAAAAGGTTGATGCGGGTGCAGAAGTACTTTTGTCACAGCTTTTCTTCTCCAATAAAACCTTTTATGAGTTCACGGAAATCTGCCGTATAGCAGGCATGGATGTTCCCATTACTCCGGGTATTATGCCCGCGCTTAATGCAGCACAGATTAACAGAATGGTTACGATGTGCGGCGCGACACTCCCTCACAGTTTCCAGAAGATAATCGAAAGATTTGGCAATAACAAGGATGCTTTGTTTGATGCAGGTATGTCATATGCACTCAGCCAGATAATCGACCTTCTTGCCAATGATGTTGACGGCATTCACCTTTACACTATGAACAATCCCGTTGTCGCAAAGAAGATTTGCGAAGGCGTAAAGAATATAGTAAACGCGTAATAAATGGATAATAAAGAGATTTTCAACAGAATATTTCCGACGGCATGCAGATACATGAGAGTTGACCCTATAAAGGTTGACATGGAGTTTAACGACAAAGCATTTACAACCTTCGAAACACTTATTGATAATGTCCGTTTTAAGGGACAGCATGAATATGTTAGCGTAGAGGATCTGTTAAATGTGGATAAGGAACTGACATCAAAATCCGAGGATTTGACCTTTTATCTTGAAGGGTGCAGCGAGGCGGTTATATTTGCCACGACTCTCGGAGTAAATGTAGATGCATATTCAAAGAAACTCCAGGTAAATGATATGAGCACGGCGGTTATTTATGATGCGCTTGCTTCCGCACTCCTTGAGTTTTATACCGATGAATATGAGGACGGTTTAAATCTCGGAGCACATACATTCAGATTTGCTCCCGGTTACGGCGATATTCCCATTGAACTTAATTACATCATAATAGATGCGTTTTCGATATCAAAGAAAATAGGCATCTACAAGGCGTCCAACAATATGATGCTGCCGCAGAAATCGATGATAACCTTTTGCGGAATGGGTAAGGAAGTTGCACCGACATGCGCACACTGTGTGAGACTAAAAAACTGCTCGCTTAGAAAAGAAAATCTGCGATGCTACAATTCGTAGAGAGGATTATAAATGCTAAAAGATTTACTTGGTAAAAAAACACTGTTCTTTGACGGTGGCATGGGCACACAGCTTCAGGCCAACGGTCTTTCTGTGGGCGCAATCCCCGAAGAACTCAATATAGACAAGCCTGAGCTTATTGTGATGATTCACGAGAATTATCTTAAGGCCGGCGCGGATTTTATCACCACGAATACATTCGGCGCAAACGCTCATAAAATGAGCCGTGCGAAATATCCGAATACCGAAATGATAAAAGCTGCGGTTAAAAATGCGGATACAGCAAGAAAGAATCTCGGAAGAGAAAAAGACTCATATATTGCACTGGATATCGGACCGATAGGTGAACTTCTTGCCCCGATCGGAACACTTTCTTTTGACGATGCTTATGAGCTTTTTAAAGAACAGATTGTCTGCGTAAAAGACGATATCGATCTTGTTATATTCGAAACCTTCGGAGATTTGTATGAATTAAAGGCAGGCGTGCTTGCAGCCAAAGAAAACTGCGACAAACCCGTCTTTGTTTCAGTATCGTTTGACAAGAGCGGACGTACCTTAACCGGTACCAATCCCGAGACATATATAAACGTAATGGAAGGCCTTAAAGTTGATGCTATAGGCGTTAACTGTTCTTTAGGACCCAAGGAACTTGAGCCCGTTATCCTGACGTTACTTGAAAAATCACACCTTCCGGTTCTTATCCAGCCCAATGCCGGTCTTCCCACATTAAGGGACGGCAAGACTGTATTTGAACTCACCCCAGAATCTTTTATTGAGGCACTTTCAAATGTCATGAATGAAGGCATCGCTGTTATCGGCGGATGCTGCGGAACAACTCCTGATTTTATCAGACTAGAAAAGGAAAACTTCCCCATAGACGTTAAGCAGAGAGAAGTTCCCTTAAGAACGGCCGTATCAAGCTCTACTATGACCGTATATCTTGACGAAGACGTAAAGGTCTGCGGTGAGAGATTAAATCCCACGGGCAAGAAAAAACTTCAGGCAGCTTTACGCGAGGAAAACTACGATATGCTTATTTCCGAAGCAATCGCACAGGAAGATGCGGGAGCAAAGGTACTTGACGTAAACGTGGGACTTCCCGGAATAAACGAAGCTGCGGTAATGCGAAAAGTCATTCCCATGCTTCAGGAAGTGGTATCGATTCCCCTTCAGATTGACTCGTCAAACCCTGCGGCAATCGAAGCCGCATGCAGAATATATAACGGCAAACCGCTTATCAATTCCGTTAACGGCAAAGATGCAGTAATGGAAGCTGTATTTCCCGTAGCAAAAAAATACGGCGGCGCAATAATCGGACTTGCGCTTTCTGAAGAAGTACCCAAACTCTGCGAAGAGAGAGTTGCGATTGCAAAGAAGATTATTGCAAAAGCAAAAGAATACGGTATTCCCGAAAAAGACCTGCTTATCGACTGCTTGACACTTACCGTTTCGGCACAGCAGGCAGAGGCAGCAGAGACCTTAAAAGCATTAAAGGTTGTAAGCGACATGGGCCTTTCGTCCACGCTCGGAGTATCCAATATTTCGTTCGGACTGCCCAACAGACCGCTTATTAACAGAACGTTTTTAACACTTGCAATGCACAGCGGTTTAAAGATGCCGATTATCAATCCTTTGGACAGATCGCTTATGGACTGCATTGATGCATTCAACGTAATCATGAATGTGGATGCGGGCTGTGAAAACTATATTAAGAATCAGGAAAATGTAGTTGTTCAGACCGTAACCGTTCAGAAAACGGCAGCAGGTGAGGGAGCGTCTGTGCCGGCAGCAGGCGGCAAAAAAGACGTCGGTTTCTGCATCATAAAAGGCCTTAAGGATGAGATAACCGCAGTTACTGTGGAAGAACTTGAAAAAACCGATCCGATGGTTTTAATCAACGAAACAATTATTCCTGCGCTTAACAAAGTCGGACGCGATTACGATTCGGGCAAGATATTCCTTCCCCAGCTGATTCAGGCAGCGGAGACTGCGAAGGTTGCCTTTGCGGAAGTTCAGAAACACTTCACCGTCAGCAGCGAGAAAAAGGGTCCCGTTATCCTTTGTACCGTTGAAGGGGACATCCACGATATCGGCAAGAATATCGTCAAGGTTGTGTGTGAAAGCTACGGCTATGAAATAATAGACTTAGGCAAAGATATCCCCGTAGACAGCGTTGTAGACGCTTACAAGGAGTATAAACCAAAGGCAATAGGCTTAAGTGCTCTTATGACCACTACGGTTGAAAATATGAAGCGTACGATAGCGGCTCTTCGTGCGAATGATTGCGATGTACCCATCATGGTAGGCGGAGCGGTTCTTACCGAAGAAATCGCCAAAGAAATCGATGCCGACTATTACACAGAAGACGCTATGTCACTCGTAAATTTATTTAAAGAACTCGGAGTATAAAATGAAAATCAAACAGTTTTTATTACCGGTATGTCTTTTCGCAATGTTTGCGATATACACAATCACCGTAAAATTCGTAGATGTATCCGCAATCGGACCGAACGGTTCGGAAGTAGGTTTCTCTGCAATTAACGGCTTTGTGGCAGGCATATTTTCATACAGCAAAATCTTTTATCTTTTAACTAAACTGATAGCTGCAGTATCCTTCCTTTACATAGCTGCATTTGCAGTACTTGGACTTATACAGCTCATAAAAGAAAAAAGCTTCGCCAAGGTTGATTTCGCCATATACGCAATGGCAGTGATATATGTTATCACAGCGCTTTTCTATCTGATGTTTGAGATAGTAATCATCAATTACAGACCGATATTGGAGGACGGCGAACTCGAAGCATCATTCCCTTCATCGCATACAATGCTTGCCGTATCGGTTTTCGGAAGCGCTATAGTATATGCAATATTCAGAATAAAAGATGATCTGATTAAAAAGATTGTCGTTATAGCAAGTGCTGTCCTGGCAGCAGGCATGGCACTTGGAAGACTCATAAGCGGTGTACACTGGTTAACAGACATCTTAGGCGGAGTGCTTTTGGGATGCGCGATTGTATCGCTTTACATGGCATTTGTTTTAAGCATTAAAAAGGAATAAAAGTGAAAAAATAAAGGGCGTGACATTTTAAATTTGTCACGCCCTGTTTTTTGTTTTTAAGGATGTTTATTTTTCAAGTTTTTCATTCATTTCTGATGTTACATTGTAAAGATTCATCTCGAAATCCTGACGGTTTTTCTGATAAATCGTTTTTAAAAGCTGTCCGGTAAAGAAAGACTGTATAGCGGCGATTACTGCGAAGCCGCAGACGATCAATGTCGGGAATCGGGGAACCAGTCCGGTCTGAATGTATTCGATTATAACCGGTACCATAAATCCGGCAGCAAGCGCTGTCAGAACAAACGAAATAAATCCGAAATATCTCGCAGGTCTGTATGTTCTGAAAAGTCTGAAGATTGTCCTTAAAACCTTAAATCCGTCGGAGTAGGTATTAAGCTTTGAAATACTTCCTTCGGGTCTGTCGCGGTAATCGATTACCACGTTCTCTACATACATGTTTTTATCGACTGCATGAATGCTCATTTCGGTTTCGATTTCAAAGCCCTTCGAAAGTACGGGGAAGGTCTTAACAAATCTGTAACTGAATGCTCTGTAGCCTGTCATGATATCCTTTATATCGCTCTTAAAAAGCATATTGATGCTGGCTCTTACCAGTGAATTGCCGAGGTTGTGGAAAGGTCTTTTGTTTTCCTTAAAATATGTGGAAGAGAGCCTGTCGCCGACTACCATGTCCGCGCGGTCGATTAAAACCTTGTCTGCCATTTCACGCACGTTTGTGGCGGGATATGTATCGTCGCCGTCTACCATGATGTAGCATTTTGCATCTATTTCGGAAAACATTCTTCTTATGACGTTTCCCTTGCCCTGCTGATGCTCATAGCGAACTACGGCACCTGCATTCTTTGCAATTTCGTCGGTTCCGTCGGTGGAATTGTTGTCGTATACATAGATAACGGCTTCGGGAAGAGCCTCTTTAAATTCTTTTACGACTTTTTCTATTGTTTTGCTTTCGTTGTAACACGGGATTAATACCGCAATTTCGTCCATTTCGAATCCTCCGAAAACATTATACATATCTTAGTGTTTCGTGTCTAATTTTATATTTCTCGCAATTTGTTGATCTTGTTGATGTTTGCGATAACAACGAGTGTCATATCTTTATCAAGTGGAATGGTGGGATCGATGTAAGTTTCGATTTTCTTGTTCTTAATAATTGCAACTACGTTTAAAGAATATTTGGCACGTAAGTTTAATTCCATAAGAGTCTTTCCTACCCATTCGTCGCGTACTTCGATTTCCATCATTGATACATCTTTTGAAATTTCAACCGCATCTATGAAGCCTGAGCTTAAAAGGTTCTTCGCAAGTCTCATGCCGGACTCTTTTTCAGGGAAGATTGCTTTGTCTGCTCCGACCTTTTCAAGGATTTTACAGTTCATTTCGCTGGAACATTTTGCAACAACTTTTTCAACCCCGAGCTCTTTGCAAAGCATAGTCGCCATTACGCTGGCTTCAAGGCTCTGAGCCATCGCAATTATTACAACATCGACATTTTTAATTCCGAGCTGTTTTAAAACTTCTATATCCGTCACATCGGCGCATTTACAGTAAGGGATGTCGGTAATGGCAGCATTTACGAGCGTTTCGTCCATGTCTATTGCGAGCACTTCCATACCGCATCTAACCAGTTCTTTTGCTACGGCTGTGCCGTAACGTCCGAGTCCGAATACCGCATAAGTTTTCTTTTTCTTCATAATAAATCCTTTCGTTATCCGACGCTTATCTGCTCGGTCGGGTTCTTAATTGCATTGGGAGAGTACTTCTGTGTGTTGAGCGCGATAAACAGTGAAATCGGGCCGACTCTTCCCAAATACATGGTTCCAATTATTACTAACTTTCCGAAGAAATTAAGTGTCGATGTGAAGTTTCTCGTCAGGCCTACGGTAGCGGTGGCACTTACGGTTTCATATAAAATATCAAGTATGTTTGCCTTTGTTGCGGCACATAAAAGAATCGTCGATACCGACATTATCGCAAATGATACTGCGATTACAGCTACGGATTTATTAACAGACTGCTTCGGAATCGATCTGTGTAACAGAGAAGTCTCTTCTCTGTTTTTTATGGTCGCAATCGCGGATGCTATAAGCACTGCTGCGGTTACGGTTTTGATACCACCTGCGGTACCTGTGGGTGAGCCGCCGATAAACATGAGTATCAGTGAAACATACGAAGAAGCATTCGTAAGATTTTCCTGCGGAATAGTGGCAAAGCCTGCGGTTCTCGTGGTTATCGACTGGAAGAAAGATGCCATTAATTTCTGGAAAACGTTATATTCTTTTATGGTTAAGGGGTTATTAAACTCAAAGATAAAGAAGAGTATTCCGCCCAAAACGATCAGGATTAAAGTAACCAGAATGGCGAGTTTACTGTGGAACGTGAGTTCTTTGAAACATCTGAATTTCTTCTTAGGGAATTCCTTAATGACTCCAAGAAAATCCCACCAAACGATATAACCGATACCTGAAACGATAATAAGCATCGATGTGGTAAAGTTTATCATCGGATTTAATGTGTAATTGCAGAGACTGTTGTCGGCGATTATATCGATTCCGGCATTGCAGAACGCTGAAATTGAATTAAAGAGTGATATCCATATTCCTTTAGGACCGAACTCCGGAATAAAAACAGTCATGTAAAGGAGCGCGCCCGTGCCTTCTACAATAAATGTTCCTATTAAAACTTTTTTGGTAAAAGTAATGATACCCGAGAGGGTATTAAGATTAAATGCATCCTGGATAAGCATTCTCTGGCCCAGACCGATTCTTTTATGAAATCCGATCATAATGCCGCTCATTACGGTTACAATTCCGAGTCCCCCAATCTGAATTAGGATAAGAATAACTATCTGACCGAATATGCTCCATGTTGAGTAGGTGGTGACTGTAACAAGACCTGTAACGCAGACTGCGGTGGTTGCGGTAAAGAGAGCATCCAGATAGGAAACGGAAACACCTTTCTGCCAGCTGATTGGGAGTGCAAGAAGAACACTTCCTACAAGTATTGCAAGCAGAAAGAAAAGCATTATTAATCTGGTTGTGGAAAAATGTTTGTGCTTTTTCATTTCCAAAAAATTCCTTTTGGCAAATATCATTACAATTTTATCATTTTTAGGGCATTTATTCAAACTTTTAAAGATTTTTGAAAATTTTTCCATAAAACTTTTAAACCGAATCGTGTATGTTTTGTAAAAAGAAAACGGAGGATTAGTTATGAAAAATAAAAATCTTATCAGAATGACATCTCTTTTAGGAGTACTTACAATGGCAGGCTGCAGCCTTCCGAATTCATTTATAAATAACGAGGTTGAACCCACACTCACAAACACATCGTCTACAACCGTTACGGCCGAAATGCCTGCGAACTTCTCAGGCGAGCAGAAGGCTCCCGAAGCAAACATGATTCCCGGTGAAGAAGAACTTAATGCACTTTCAAACGCTTCACTTAATGTCTTTTATGAGACGATAGAAAGCGGCGAAAATGGAGAAAACGTTCTTATATCACCTGCATCACTCGCATTTGCCATGGCAATAACCGAAAATGGAGCTAACGGCGATACACTCGCGCAGATGGAAAAGTATGTTAACGGCGGAATCTCCATTGAAGATATGAATGCTCTATTAAATTATACTTCCTACAAATTAAACAATGCGGAAGATGTAGAATGGGGCGTTGCAAACTCGCTTTGGTTTAATGACAACGGAGACTGCGAAATCGAAAATGATTTCCTTAAGAAAGCGATAGAGTATTACGATGCGGAAGTTTATAAAAAGGCTTTTGATGCATCAACCGCAAACGAAATTAACAAATGGGTTTACAACAAAACCAACAAAATGATAGATGAAGTCATAAGAGATTTTTCACCCGATGCAATGCTCTTTATTGTAAATGCGATTGCTTTTGAGGGCGAGTGGGCAGAAGAGTACGAGAAAAGTCAGGTCCTTGAAAACAGAGAATTTACAAATGCCGACAGAAGTACAAGCAATTGCACAATGCTTTCAAGCACCGAAGACAGATATTTTACACTTGGTGAAGGCACAGGATTTATCAAACCTTACAAGGGTGGCGAGTACTCATTCGTAGGTATCTTACCCGAAGAAGGAGTAAGCCCCGAAGAATACATTAAAGACCTTGTTAAAAACAACGAGGATTTTTCAAAGGCTGTAAGAGAAGCAGAGTATGGCGATGTATATGTTACAATGCCTGAATTTACAACAGATTACGGCAATGAAGGAATGGTTGATGTTTACAAGAAGATGGGGATGGATCTTCCGTTTGATCCCGGAAAGGCTGACTTAAAGGGCATCTTTACAAATGACTCAGACTCTGATGTCTGGATTGGAAAAATCATTCACAAGACACATATCGAAGTTGACCGTCAGGGTACAAGAGCGGCAGCAGTTACTGTAGTTGAAGTTGACAAGTGCATGGCAGTGGCTCCCACATCAGATCCCGTTGTCATCGACCTCGACAGACCTTTCGTATATGCAATCGTGGATAACGAGACAGGCGTTCCCGTATTCTTAGGCTGCATGAACAATATGCAATAAAAAACGGGCATCCGAATGAACACCCGTTTAGAAATTCAAAATAAATTATCTGAATACAATTTTGCCGGTTGCGGCATCCATTGATTCAACTATGGCAAGGCTTTCAAGCTTGATTCCCTTATCGCGAATCATCTGACCTCCCGGCTGGAAGCCTTTCTCAATAGCAATTCCAACTCCCTCGACGGTTGCGCCTGCGGCGTTTATTAAATCGATAAGCCCGTTTACGGCGCAGCCGTTAGCCAGGAAATCATCGATTATAAGTATATGATCATCAGCGGTTAAAAACTTTTTTGAAACGATGATGTCATATACTTTTTTCTTCGTAAAAGATTCAACCTTTGAAGTGTACATTTCGCCGTCAAGATTGATACTCTGTGCTTTTTTGGCGAAAACCACCGGAACGTTAAAGCATTCTGCAGCCACACAGGCAATTCCTATGCCGGAAGCCTCTATTGTAAGAATTTTGTTGATATTTTTTCCTTCAAACAGTCTTTTCCATTCAAGCCCCATTTCGTGAAAGAGATTAACATCCATCTGATGATTAAGGAAACTGTCGACTTTCAGTACGTTTCCTTCTTTTACGACACCGTCTTTCTGAATTCTTTCTTCCAGTAATTTCATATTTTTACCCTGGGCAGAAGCCGTTCCTTTCAAAAATTTTATGAATATATGTTAGCACATCGGGTATTTTTTAGCCATATTTAGTTTTTTGTTAGTTTTTTAGAATTGACACTGATTTTGAATAGGGTATATACTCCTTTTGTCAGATTATGACGATTTGCTTTTTAGGAGGATATTATGAAAAAACTTTTAAGTGTTTTCCTTGCATGTCTTATGGTTTTATCCCTTGCTGCATGTACAGCAGGCGGAAAAGGAGGCAATGCAGCCAATGGTAAGGTTAAAGTCGGATTTATCTTTTTACATGATGAAAACTCCACTTATGACCTCAACTTCATCAATGCCGCTAAGGAAGCTTGTGAAAAAGCCGGCGTTGAGTACGTATTAAAGACAAACATCCCTGAAGGTCAGGAATGCTACGAAGCAGCCTGCGAACTCGCAGATTCAGGCTGCAACATCGTATTCGCAGACAGTTTCGGTCACGAAGATTACTTAATCGAAGCTGCTAAGGAATACAAGAACGTTGAGTTCTGCCACGCTACAGGTACAAAGGCTCATACAGAGAACCTTCCCAACTACCACAACGCTTTCGCTTCTATCTACGAAGGCCGTTACCTTGCAGGTATCGCAGCAGGTATGAAGCTTAACGAAATGATTGCTAACGGCGAGATTACTCCCGAGCAGGCTAAGATCGGTTATGTAGGTGCTTACACATACGCAGAGGTTATTTCAGGTTATACATCATTCTTCCTCGGCGCTCGCAGCGAATGCCCTACAGCTACAATGGAAGTTACATTTACCGGTTCATGGTATGATGAGACAGCTGAAAAGGAAGGCGCTATCAAGTTAATCAACAACGGATGCGTACTTATTTCACAGCATGCCGATTCAATGGGTGCTCCTACAGCTTGTGAAAACGCAGGTGTTCCCGATGTTTCCTACAACGGAAGCACAGAGAGCGTAGCTCCCAACACATTCATCGTTTCTTCACGTATCAACTGGGTTCCTTACTTCGAACTCATTATCAAGGCAGTACAGAACGGTGAGAAGATTCCTACAGATTACACAGGTACAATCGAAACAGGTTCAGTAGTTCTTACAGACCTCGGTAAGATTGCTCCCGCTGAAGGAACACAGGCTAAGATGGATGCAGTTAAGGCTGAAATCCAGTCAGGCCAGAGAAAGATCTTCGATACATCAACATTTACAGTAGGCGGTGCACCTGTTACATCTTACATGGCAGACGTTGATACAGATGCTGCATACGAAGGCGATCATGAAGTTATTTCGGGCGGTGCTTTCAATGAATCTGCAGACGGATTCAGATCAGCTCCTTACTTCGATTTAAGAATTGATGGCATTACACTTCTTGATGAATCATACTAATATGTGATAAACTTTAGAAAGGCAGTGAGCGTGCTCGCTGACTGCCTTTCTTTTTTATTTTGCGGATAATGGTGCAGATAAGGTGCCCGGCTCGTGTAGCGTGCCCGGCTCCGGATAATGTTGAGGTTAATATGGCAGAAGTAGCTGTAAAACTCGTAAATATCACAAAATCTTTCGGCCAGGTCAGGGCGAATTACAATGTTTCACTTGAGATTAACAAGGGCGAAATTTTAGCTCTTTTAGGAGAAAACGGAAGCGGAAAGACCACGCTTATGAATATGCTTTCGGGTATTTATTATCCCGACGAAGGGCAGATTTTCATAGACGGCAAGGAAGTTTCAATCAGTTCCCCTAAAATTGCATATGAACTCGGAATAGGCATGGTTCATCAGCACTTTAAACTGGTGGATGTATTAACTGCGACCGAAAATATCATTCTCGGACTTGACGGCAAATTAAACAAAAAGGAAGCCGCAGCGAAGATAAAAGAGATCTGCGACAAATACGGATTTGACATCAATCCCGACCAGAAGATATATGATATGTCCGTTTCCCAGAAACAGACAGTCGAAATCGTAAAAGTATTGTACCGTGGCGCCAATATCTTAATACTGGATGAGCCCACCGC
Source organism: Lachnospiraceae bacterium (assembly GCA_017962225.1). Classification (GTDB taxonomy): domain Bacteria; phylum Bacillota; class Clostridia; order Lachnospirales; family Lachnospiraceae; genus UBA3766. The sequence continues at coordinate 1,299 of JAGCVT010000051.1, read as the reverse complement.
GGTTTTAACCCCTCAGGAGTCTGAAAAGCTTTTCAACGTTATGCGTAACATGAAGGCTGACGGAAAAGCTCTCGTTATTATCACTCATAAAATGCACGAGGTTGAATCAATCTCCGACAGAGTGGCTATTTTACGTAAGGGTGAATATGTCGGCAGCATGATGACCAAGGATACGAATGCCGGCGAAATGACCGATATGATGGTAGGCCGAAGCGTATCACTTAATATTGAGCGACCCAAGCCCGTTGATCCTAAGCCCAGAATAAAGGTTGAAAACCTGACTGTTAAAAACATTGAGGGCATTGATAAATTAAAGGATGTTTCATTTATCGCAAACAGCGGTGAGATACTTGGTATAGCAGGTATTTCCGGCAGCGGTCAGAAGGAACTTCTTGAAGCGATAGCGGGATTACAGCCTGCCGAAAGCGGCAGCATAAAATATATAAACGAAAACGGTGAAGAGGAAGAACTCCTCGGCAAAGACCCGAGAAAGATTGAAGAATTAGGTGTTGCGTTATCCTTTGTTCCCGAAGACAGACTCGGCATGGGACTTGTAGGAAACATGGACTTATCCGACAACATGATGCTTCGTTCTTTTAGGAAGGGTAAGACACCTTTTACGGAGAGAAAATCACCGCACTCACTTGCAGAGAAAGTTGTAGACGATCTCGAGGTTGTAACACCTTCCATCGAAACTCCCGTCAGAAGACTTTCGGGCGGTAATGTTCAGAAGATCTTGGTAGGTCGAGAAATCGCTCATGCGCCTACGGTTTTACTTACGGCGTATGCGGTAAGAGGTCTTGATATCAACTCCTCCTACACAATATACGATCTTATCAACCAGCAGAAGCAAAAAGGCGTAGCGGTTATTTTTGTCGGAGAAGACTTGGATGTTTTACTCGAGATATCCGATAAAATCCTCGTTCTTTGCGGAGGCAGGGTAAGCGGCATTGTAAATGCCGAAGAGACCGACAAAAACACGGTCGGACTTATGATGACGAAAGTAATGACTGATAACGAAAACAAAGAAGAAAATCCGAAGACCGGAGACAGTGATGAATAAAAAAGAACCTTTATTTCACATAGTTAAAAGAGATGTTCTCCCATGGTACAAATCATGGGGAATTAGAGCGGCCGCAATAGTTGCTGCGCTTATATTATGCGGTATTATTACTACCATTACCACAGGCCTTAATCCGTTCAAAGTATACGGCGCATTTATTCAGGGTGCTTTCGGCTCCGGCAGAAAGGTCTGGATTACAATGCAGAATATGTCAGTCCTTTTAATCATTTCACTGG
>JAGCVT010000007.1 GCA_017962225.1 Lachnospiraceae bacterium | reverse complement strand
CGCCGATGTTACCAGAGTGCGTAAGCTCTTCAGAGAGGATGCTTCCGAATATCTTGCAAAGGCAAAGACCATAAAAGACACAAATATTTACAGAAACGACTACGCCATTTCCGTATGCGATTCCACAGGCTGCAAGAGCCCTACTATCGTGGCTGCACAGACTGCAAACGAACTTTTAAACATCAACGGAATCAAGGCAAGTTTTGTATTTACAGAATACCAGGGCAAGGTTTATTTAAGCGCGCGTTCAATAGACGAGCTTAACGTTCAGGTCGTAACCGAAAAACTCGGCGGCGGCGGACACATGAACATTGCAGGTGCCCAGTTCGAGGGCATTTCCGTAGAGGAAGCAATCGACAGATTAAAAGAAATACTAGACTCAATGATAGACGACTAAGGAGACCCAAAATGAAAGTTATTTTATTACAGGACGTAAAACCTCATGGCAAAAAAGGCGATGTGGTTGAAATAAACGACGGTTACGCAAGAAATTACATTCTTCCCAAGAAACTCGGAGTTGAAGCCAATGCGGCAAATGCCAACGACTTAAAGCTTCAGAAAGCAAATCAGGAAAAAATCGCTGCCAAGCAGCTTGCAGACGCAAAAGAAATGGCTGCAAAGCTTGAACAGATCAAAGTTATCTTAAAGATTAAAACAGGCGAAGGCGGAAAAACCTTCGGTTCGATTACCGCTAAGGAAATCGCGGCAGAGTTAAAAAAGCAGCATAACCTCGATATCGACAAAAAGAAAATCGTTGTGGCAGAGCCGATTAAGAGTGTCGGAAGTTTTACGGTAACGGTGAAACTTCACACACAGGTAAGCGCTTCATTAAGCGTAAATGTTGATTCTGAATAATTCGTAATATATTGGGGAAGCAGTATGGAAGAAGCTATAGTTAAGCAGGAGATGCCCAAGGATCTCGTTGCCGAGAAAAGCATATTAGGATCCATCCTTTTGGAGCCGGAAGGCGTTATCAATGCCTCCGACATAATAACAGGGGATGATTTTTATTTAAGAGAACACGGTATTATCTTTGATACCATGCTCCAGATGTACAACAACAAAATAACGCTCGATCCCGTTACATTGCAGGATAAACTTCGCGAAACAAACCTTCCCGAAGAGGCGTTTTCGGATGATAAAATCAATTCATTCGTCGATGTTGCAACCACTTCGGCAGGACTTAAGCATCACTGCAATATCGTATATGAGAAGGCGGTAAGAAGACGTCTTATCAAAGCGGGCGAAGGCATTGTTTCAAAGGCATACGGAAAAGGCGAACTCGAGGAAATTTTAGACAGCACCGAAAAGTCCGTATTTGAAATTGTTCAAAAAAGAAACACCGAGGATTTCACTCCTATCAGCAAGGTGGTAATGGAATCCTTAAAGAATATCGAAAAAGCGCACAATACCGACGGAACGGTTACGGGTATTGCCTCGGGATTTACGGATCTCGATTACAAGACCACGGGTTTCCAGCCTTCGGATCTGATTCTTTTGGCAGCGCGTCCTTCTATGGGTAAAACGGCACTTGCCTTAAACATCGCTATTCACGTGGCAGCAGTCGAGAGAAAACATGTTGCGATTTTCTCGCTGGAAATGAGCAAGGAACAGCTCGTAAAACGTCTTTTATCCCAGGAATCGCATGTTGATTCACAGAAACTTCGTACCGGTAACCTGGCAGACAACGAGTGGGCCGCACTTATCGAAGGAGCCGAAACAGTCGGAAAATCCTTACTGGAAATTGATGATACTCCCGGTATTACCGTTTCCGAACTAAGATCCAAATGCCGTAAGCTTCAGGTGGAGAAGGGCCTTGATATGATTATCATCGACTACCTGCAGTTAATGTCGGGTTCGAAAAAAGCAGAGTCCCGTCAGAACGAAGTATCGGAAATTTCGAGATCCTTAAAGGCAATCGCAAGAGAGCTTTCGGTACCTATCCTCGCGCTTTCTCAGTTAAACAGAAAAGCAGAGGAAAGATCCGACCACAGACCTCAGCTTTCAGACCTTCGTGAATCGGGTGCCATCGAGCAGGATGCCGATGTTGTAATGTTTATCGACAGAGAAAGAAGCGAAAACGAAGAGGCCAACAAAGCGACTGTAATTATCGCAAAACAGAGAAATGGCCCCATTGGCGACGTCAACCTTATGTGGCTGCCCAAGTACACGCAGTTCAAGGATATGGACAGATCGCTTGTCAAAGAAGAAGCAGAATAAAGACAATAAAAAAGGCAGTTCGTTTTACGAGCTGCCTTCGTTTTATACTATTTCGTATAATTCTTAATTAAGCCTGTGTGATAGCTTCTGCGGGACATCCGTCAGCACAACCGCCGCAATCGATGCAAGCATCGGGATTGATTTCGTACTTGCCTTCTCCTTCAGAGATAGCACCTGCGGGACACTGAGCTGCACATGCGCCACACATTACACAAGAATCACCAATAACGTAAGCCATTATTTTTTCCTCCTTACCATTGTATAAAACATATGTTAGCCGTACATATATGATAAGTGTATTATAAATTGTTTAAAATATCAAGGTGTTAGACAAACATAACCCTGTGATGTGCATAAATCACAGTAATTCGGTAAAAAACTCATAAAAAAAGTGCGTTTTGCAATAAACTGTGAATCTTTACATGTAATACCTTGGATGATATAATAAATAGTTGATTTTTGCATAAAATAAAGGAGTTTGCCATGTACAACAAAGTCGAAACAGACTTAAATTTTGTCCAGAGAGAAAAAGAAGTCGAAAATTTCTGGAAAGAAAATGACATTTTCAGAAAAAGTATGGAAAACAGAAAGGAAGGACCGACATATACATTTTATGACGGACCGCCTACTGCCAACGGAAAACCCCATATCGGTCACGTACTTACCAGAGTCATAAAAGATATGATTCCCAGATACCGTACCATGAAGGGTTATATGGTTCCGAGAAAGGCCGGCTGGGATACCCACGGACTTCCCGTAGAGCTCGAAGTTGAAAAGCTTCTCGGCTTAAACGGCAAGGAACAGATTGAAGAATACGGTATGGAACCCTTCATCGACAAGTGTAAGGAATCCGTATGGAAATACAAAGGCATGTGGGAAGACTTCTCCGGAACAGTTGGTTTCTGGGCAGATATGGACGACCCCTATGTTACATATCATGACGATTATATCGAGTCTGAGTGGTGGGCACTTAAGGAAATCTGGAATAAGGGCCTTCTTTACAAGGGCTTTAAAATCGTGCCTTACTGTCCCCGTTGCGGGACCCCTCTTTCGACTGCAGAGGTTTCACAGGGCTATAAGACCTTAAAAGAGCGTTCAGCCATCGTTCGTTTCAAGGTAAAAGACGAAGACGCGTTCTTCCTTGCTTGGACGACCACACCCTGGACACTTCCTTCAAACGTTGCTCTCTGCGTTAACCCTTCAGATACATACTGCAAGGTAAAAGCAGCCGACGGCAACACATATTACATGGCAAAAGCACTTTTGGACAGCGTTCTTTCACCTCTTGCAAAAGAAGGCGAGGCAGCATACGAAATCCTTGAAGAGTATGTCGGAAAGGATCTTGAATACAAAGAATACGAACCCTTATACGAATGTGCAAAAGCAGTAGCTGACAAGCAGAACAAAAAAGGTTTCTTCGTAACATGTGACAACTACGTTACAATGTCCGACGGTACCGGTATTGTTCACATCGCTCCCGCTTTCGGTGAAGACGATGCGAATGTCGGCAGAAATTACGACCTTCCTTTCGTACAGATGGTTGACGACAAGGGCGTTATGCTTCCCGAAACTCCTTTCGGCGGCATGAGATGTAAGCCCACAGCTGCAGAAATGGAAAGAGGCGCAGTAAGCGCAGACCCTGAAGTTATCAAAGAACTTTCTTCAAGAAAGCTTTTATACGATGCTCCCAAGTTCGAGCATGAATATCCTCACTGCTGGAGATGCGACACTCCGCTTATCTACTATGCAAGAGAGTCATGGTACATAAAAGAGACCGCAGTAAGAGACGACCTTATAAGAAACAACAACACCGTTAACTGGATTCCCGAATCCATCGGTAAGGGACGTTTCGGCAACTGGCTTGAGAACATTCAGGACTGGGCAATCTCACGTAACCGTTACTGGGGTACTCCTCTTAATATCTGGGAGTGCGAATGCGGTAAGTTCGAATGTATCGGAAGCAGAGCAGAATTAAAAGAAAAGAGCGGAAAAGCTGAAGCAGAAAACATCGAGCTTCACCGTCCGTACATCGATACAGTAACCATCAAGTGTCCGGACTGCGGCAAAGAAATGCACAGAGTTCCCGAAGTTATCGACTGCTGGTTTGACTCGGGTGCAATGCCTTTCGCACAGCATCACTATCCTTTTGAAAACAAGGAACTTTTCGAATCACAGTTCCCCGCACAGTTCATTTCCGAAGCTGTCGATCAGACAAGAGGATGGTTCCACTCACTTATGGCTGAGTCCACACTTCTTTTCAACAAGAGCCCCTATGAAAACGTTATCGTTTTAGGTCTCGTGCTTGATGAGAACGGACAGAAGATGAGTAAGTCCAAGGGCAATGCGGTAGATCCTTTCGAAGCACTTAAGAAGCACGGCGCAGATGCCATCAGATGGTACTTCTACACCAACTCAGCTCCCTGGCTTCCCAACAAGTTCTCTGACGCAACAGTAGTTGAAGGCCAGAGAAAGTTCATGGGAACACTCTGGAACACATATGCATTCTTCGTACTTTACGCTAACATCGATGAATTCGATGCCACAAAGTACACGCTTGATTACGACAAGCTTCCCGTAATGGATAAGTGGCTTTTATCAAGACTTAACACCACTGTACGTGAAGTAGACAATAACCTCGAAAACTACAGAATCCCCGAAGCAGGCCGTGCGCTTGACGATTTCGTGGATGAAATGAGTAACTGGTATGTTCGTCGCGGCAGAGAGCGTTTCTGGGCTAAGGGCATGGAGCAGGATAAGATCAACGCATACATGACTCTTTATACTGCACTTGTAACGATTGCAAAGACTGCAGCGCCCATGATTCCTTTTATGAGCGAGCAGATCTACAGAAACCTTGTATGTTCAATCGACAAGAACGCTCCTATTTCTGTTCATCTTTGCGACTTCCCTGAAGTTAACGAAAAGATGATTGATACAGAGCTTGAAAAGAACATGGACGCTGTACTTAAGACAGTAGTTATGGGCCGTGCCTGCAGAAATGCATCCGCTATCAAGAACAGACAGCCCATTGCAAATATGTTCGTAAAAGCAGATTTCACACTCGACGAGTTCTACAAAGAAATCATTGAGGATGAATTAAACGTAAAAGAAGTAACCTTCACCGACGATGTTAGCGAACTTACAACATACAACTTCAAGCCCCAGCTTAAGACTGTCGGACCTAAGTACGGCAAGCAGCTCGGCGGAATCAGGGAATACCTTGCAAATGTCGACGGCAACAAGGCAATGGCTGAGTTAAAGGCTGACGGAGCAATCAAGTTTGAAGTAGGCGGAGTTGAAATTTCACTCGCTGAGGAAGACCTCCTCATCGAAATGACTCAGAAGGAAGGCTACGTAACCGAGGCCGACAACTATGTAACAGTAGTACTCGATACCAATCTTACAGAAGAACTTCTCGAAGAAGGCTGCGTAAACGAAATCATTTCCAAACTTCAGACAATGCGTAAGGATTCCGGTTTCGAAGTAATGGACCGCATCAAACTTTACATCGACGGAAACGACAAGCTTGCTGAAATTGTTAAGAAGAACGAAGCAGCTATCGCAGGCAAGGTTCTTGCAAACGAAGTTCTTTACGGCACAAAGAATGAAGCCGCTAAAGAATGGAACATCAACGGCGAGAAAGTATTCCTCGGCGTAGAAAAGATTTAAAAAATGTATAAGGGGGGACGGTTCTAAAGGCATATTAGGCATAAAAGCCATACTGTGCTTTAAGAATCGTCCCCTCACATATTAAAAAATAAAAAAATCGGACGATATGTATTTGGGATAAAATGTTCGATTAAAATAAAACGGAGGACTGAAAACATATGGCAGCAACAAAGAAAACGGAAGGCGCAAAGAAAACCGCCACAAAAACAACCGTAAAGAAAGATACTGCAACTGCTAAAAAAACCTCGACCGACAAGAAAACTACGACTAAGACAACAGCAAAAGCATCTGCTAAAACAACAGTAAAGGCTTCTGCAAAGAAAACAGCAGTAAAGCCCGCAGCTAAAACAACAACCAAGGCAGCAGCAAAGCCCGCTGCAAAGACGACTGCAAAAAAGACAGCAGCAAAGCCCGCAGCAAAGACAACTGCTAAGGCTCCTGCAAAGAAAGCAGCAGCAAAGACAACAGCAAAAACTACGGCTAAGGCTCCCGTTAAGAAAGCTCCGAGAGCTAAAAAGCCTACAATTACATTTGATAAAGAATTATTTAAAAGAAGTGTCCTTTACAATGTAAGAACACTTTACAGAAAGAACATGGAAGAGGCCACACCTCAGCAGGTATTCCAGGCCGTTTCCTATGCAATTAAGGATCAGATTGTCGATTACTGGATGAAGACCCAGGAAGCTTACGAAGAGACAGATCCCAAGACGGTTTACTATCTCTCGATGGAATTCCTTATGGGCAGAGCACTCGGCAACAATATGATTAACTTAATGGCTTACAAGGATGCAAAGGATGCACTCGAGGAACTCGGTGTTGACATTAATGTCATCGAAGACCAGGAGCCCGATGCGGCACTCGGTAACGGCGGTTTAGGACGTCTTGCAGCATGCTTCCTTGATTCGCTCGCAACCCTCGGATATTCGGCTTACGGCTGCGGTATCAGATACAGATACGGTATGTTCAAGCAGGAAATCCGCGACGGTTTCCAGGTAGAAGTTCCCGACAACTGGCTTGACAACGGAAATCCTTTCGAGCTTCGCCGTCCCGAATATACAAAGGAAGTTCGTTTCGGCGGATATGTTTCCGTCAGAACAGACGAAAAGGGAAGAAATCACTACTATCAGGAAGGCTATCAGGCAGTAAAGGCAGTTCCTTACGATCATCCGATTGTAGGTTACGGCAACGGCATCGTAAATACGCTTCGTATCTGGGATGCAGAACCCGTTGACTGCTTCAGACTTGATTCTTTTGACAAGGGTGATTATCAGAAAGCCGTTGAGCAGGAAAACCTTGCAAGAAACATCGTTGAAGTTTTATATCCCAACGACAACCATTACGCAGGCAAGGAATTAAGACTTAAACAGCAGTATTTCTTTATTTCCGCATCGGTTCAGGAAGCTGTTGCGAAATACATGAGAAATCACAAAGACATCAAGAAATTTTACGAGAAGGTTACTTTCCAGTTAAACGATACACATCCCACAGTTGCTATTGCAGAACTTATGAGAATACTTATGGACGAGTATTATCTTACATGGGATGAGGCTTGGAAAGTAACAACCAGAACATGTGCTTACACCAACCATACAATCATGGCTGAAGCTCTTGAAAAATGGCCCATCGAACTCTTCTCAAGATTACTTCCCAGAATCTATCAGATTGTGGAAGAAATCAACAGAAGATTCATCGCCGATATCGAAGCAAAATATCCCGGCAACAAGGATAAAATTGCAAAGATGGCAATTGTTTACGACGGACAGGTTAAAATGGCACATCTTGCAATCGTTGCAGGTTACTCCGTAAACGGTGTTGCAAGACTTCATACCGAAATTCTTAAAAACCAGGAACTTAAGGATTTCTATGAAATGTTCCCTAACAAGTTCAACAACAAGACCAACGGTATTACGCAGAGAAGATTCCTTCTTCACGGAAATCCTCTCCTTGCAGACTGGGTAACCGAGCATGTCGGAGACGAATGGATTACAGATCTTCCCAAGATTAAGGGCTTAAAGGTTTATGCCACAGACAAAAAAGCTCAGGCCGAGTTCATGAACATTAAGTACAAGAACAAGGTAAGACTTGCAAAGTACATAAAAGAGCATAACGGAATCGATGTAGATCCCAGATCAATCTTTGACGTTCAGGTAAAGAGACTTCATGAATACAAGAGACAGTTACTCAACATCCTTCACATCATGTATCTTTACAATGAAATCAAAGAGCATCCCGAGATGGAATTCTATCCCAGAACATTCATCTTCGGTGCAAAGGCTGCGGCAGGCTACAGAAATGCCAAGCTTACAATCAAACTTATCAATTCCGTAGCGGACGTTATCAACAACGACAAGTCCATCGACGGAAAGATTAAGGTTGTATTTATAGAAAACTACAGAGTATCGAACGCAGAGATTATCTTTGCGGCAGCAGATGTTTCCGAGCAGATTTCCACTGCTTCCAAGGAAGCGAGCGGAACCGGTAACATGAAGTTCATGTTAAACGGCGCCGTAACAATCGGTACAATGGACGGTGCAAATGTTGAAATCGTTGAAGAAGTAGGCGAAGACAATGCATTTATCTTCGGTCTTTCATCGGACGAAGTTATCCGTTTCGAAAACTACGGCGGATACGATCCCATGGAAATCTTCAACAACGATCCCGATGTAAGAAAGGTTCTCATGCAGCTTATCAACGGAACATATTCCGAAGATACAGAGCTCTTCAGACCGCTTTACAACTCACTTCTTAATACATTAAGCACCAGCAAGGCAGATACATACTTTATCTTAAAAGACTTTAAGTCCTATGCTGCAGCTCAAAAGAGAGTGGAAGAAGCTTACATGGATAAGAAAAAGTGGGCATACATGGCTATGATGAACGTTGCATGTTCAGGCAAATTCACATCAGACCGTACAATCAAGCAGTATGTTGACGAAATCTGGCATCTTGACCACGTAACACTGTAAGTAGTATAGTGGAAAAAAGGAGGGTTATTATGAAGAAAGAAGTTAAAAAGGCAGTAGTAGCCGGAGCAATTTTCTCCGCTGCGCTCAACCTTAACGGCTGTGTTTACGGACCTCCGCAGTCCGATTCGTTTTTGGACAGTCTCAGGGACGCTCAAACTGTGGCAGAGTCGACCGAAGAAGCACCTGAAGCAGACGTTGTTCTGTCAGTTGCAGAAGCAGAGGAAAGTGCAACCTAAAGCAATTTTTATATCAGATTTTTCAAAGTGTCCGGCACCCGAATGGAAGCCGGATACTTTTTTATTTATGCCGTTATTTTTCACATCTTAAGGGCATTTTTTATAGTTAGTCCTACAATTGACATTCATTGAGATTTTTTGTTATCATAAAGGGTGGCCTTTTATACGGTTTAGGGCAAAAACACATTAAAACGCTGAGAAAATTATGACTGGTAAAGAAAAATTAAAAGCGGTAGTGTTACCGGTAATTGCCATGCTTATCATGATTGGCGTGTTGCTGGTGCATTTTGACATCCCTAAAAGAGCAGTTAACAAAATCCGTGCTCTTTCGAACAAGGAAGTTACCGTTTACGAAGAAAAAATTGATATAGAGGGGCTTGAAGAACCTTTTACGATATTTTTTATAGCCGACGCTCACATATGCCTATGCGACAACAGAGATGCCGAAGTTAAGGACATCTGTGAGAGCAGATACAAGGAATTTGAGCGCGATTCAAAGGGTTCTGAAAAGAACTTTTCCATTCTGATGGATTATGTAAAAAAAGAAAACCCCGATCTTGTGATATTCGGTGGAGACATGGCGGATGAAGCAACCTATGCCTCAATCGAGTATATAGAAAAAGAAATAAGAGAACTCGAAAGTCCGTATCTTTTCATAATGGGAAACCATGATTTCGCATACGGAAACGAATATTTCAGCGAGAAAGCCTACGGGGAATATTTCACAAGATATGATGCTTTAAACGAGGTAAAAGAAGGTTTTCAGATAAAAGAATATGACAATTTTGCCATACTTCTTTTAGACGATAATAACAATCAGGTCTGCGACGAGACAATCGACGCAATTCAAACATTAAAAGAAAAAGGCAAGGAAGTAATCATCGCCGAACATGTTCCGATTCTGCCTCTTTATGAGGAGACGGACATAGTGGAGAGAACCAACGAAGTCTGGGGAGGCGATGAATACGGACAGTCCAGAGTCTTGATGGGAGACGGAGCAGTATATCCGAAGGGTGCCACAAACCACCTTATCGCGTTTGCTTCTCAAGATGACGGACTGGTAAAACTTCTTTTAGCCGGACATATACATTTTTATCACAGAGACAAGATAAACAACAACGCGGTGCAGGTAACCGCAAAACCTGCGTTTGAGAGGGGAATAGTAAAAGTAACACTATATTGAGAGGGCATTTTATGACCAGATGGATAATTGTAGTTGACGACGATACTGCCAACCTTCAGATGGCGGGTCATATTTTAAGCAAAAACAGCATGAGAGTTACCGCGTTAAGATCCGGTTCACTTTTACTTGATTACATCAAAGACAAAGGCGTTCCCGATCTTATTCTGCTTGATATCAAGATGCCTGAAATGGACGGTTTCGAAACTCTCAGACGCCTTCGCGAGATGGAAAAGGAAAAAGGAATCAGAGAGATTCCCGTTATTTTCCTGACCGCCGACGAAGATACAAACACAGAGACCAAAGGCTTTGAAATGGGTGTATCCGATTACATCAGAAAGCCTTTCAATCCCGAAGTTCTTCTTAAAAGAATCGACAATGTAGTTTCCGTTCAAAAGGAAATGAATAATTTAAAAACAGAGGCAACGACCGACAAGCTGACAGGCTTTTTAAACAAAGCAGCAACGAACGCGCAGATGCCGGCTCTTTGTGTGGCATCAGTCGGTGCTCTGATGATGATCGACCTTGACTCGTTTAAGCTCGTAAATGATATTTACGGACATGAAATGGGTGATGAGGTTTTAATATCCTTTGCCCAGATTATTCGCGATTCCATTCCCGCAGGCAGCAAATGCGGCCGAATCGGTGGCGATGAATTTGTTGCGTTCTGCAACGGCGTCGAAACCGAGGAAGGAGTTGCTTCCATTACGGCAAATCTCAATGAAAAGCTCGTAAAATCCGCAAAAAGCCTGATGGGTGCGGATATGAGCATTCCTTTGGGAGCTTCCGTGGGAGCTGTCTTTGTTCCCAGACACGGCAACGATTACAATTCGCTCTTAAAGCTCGCCGACAAATCCCTTTACAAAGTTAAGAAAAACGGTAAACACGGATACAATCTGTTCAATTCGGAACTGTTCTCCGAAGGCGAGATGAATTCTCCCGAGCCCGATATCAAAACGATTTCGGAAATACTCGGAGAGAGAACCATTCCCAATGTTGCACTTCAGCTTGATGCAGAAGCTTTTGCACATGTTTACAGATATGTCATCAGATACATACTCCGCCATCATTTAGGCGCATGCAAGATTTTATTCACCTTAAGCAAAAAAGGCGAAATGAGCGATGTTGTCTTTAAGGATGCGTGCGACGAATTCGGCAATCATGTCAGAAAATCGCTTCGTAAATCCGACATTCTCATGCGTAACAGATACAATCAGTACTTTGTGTTCCTTACGGATGTAAGAGAAGATTCAACGGGTACGGTACTTGAGCACATCATTACCAGATGGCATGAAAATTATGAGAACGACTTAGCCGTTTCCTACGAAACCGAATTTGTCGGAGACAACAATTTCGTCAACAACGTTAAAAAAGAGAAAAAAGTAATTATAGTTGACGATGACGTTTTGAATTTACAGGTAGCCGGAAAAGCCTTGAGCATGAGCGGAATCCATGTAATTGCGCTTAAATCCGGACAGGCACTGCTTGATTATTTTGACACTCCGGGAACCAACGCCGACTTAATTCTTTTAGACATAAAAATGCCTGAAATGGACGGCTTTGAAACATTATCGAGATTAAGAAAAAAAGACTGCGAGGCATGCAATATTCCCGTACTTTTCCTTACCGCAGACGAGACGAGCGAGGCAGAAAGCAAGGGCCTTTCAATGGGTGCGATGGATTTTATCAAAAAGCCTTTTGTGCCTGAAATCCTTCGTTTGAGAGTAAGCCATATTCTCGAACTTTTAACACTTCAGAAGCAGCTTTCCAAAGAGGTTGAGGAAAAGACCAGAGAGAACAGAAATCTCTTCCTCCATCTTGTGGAGTCGCTGGCTGTTGCAATTGATACAAAAGACAATTACACCAACGGTCATTCCAAGAGAGTTGCGGATTACTCCAGAGAAATTGCCAAGAGAGCAAGATTTTCCGAGAAAGATCAGGAAGAGATTTATATCATGGGTCTTTTGCATGATATAGGAAAAATCGGAATTCCCGATGCGGTAATCAACAAGCCCGACAAATTAAACGACGAAGAATACGAAATTATCAAACAGCATCCTGCGATGGGTGCCAAGATACTTGACAACATAAAAGAAGATCCGAACCTTGCGCTCGGTGCAAAATGCCACCACGAACGTTTCGACGGAAGCGGATATCCCGAAGGTCTTGCCGGCGACGGAATCGCAGAGTTTGCGAAGATTATCGCCGTTGCGGATTCATATGATGCAATGTCAAGTTACAGAAGTTACAGAGACGTTCTAAGCCAGGAGGAAATCATAAAAGAAATAGAAAAAGGCAGAGGAACGCAGTTTGATCCTAAGTATGCGGATATTATGCTTTCAATTATCCACGAAGACACAGACTACAATCTGAGGGAAAAGAAGAATGAAGAATGATGATAGAAACGACAATTTTCAGGCATCACATTTAATGCTGCTTATCGGTTATTCGATACTTGCGGTCATTCTTATTGTGGAGTCTTTTCTGATGGGATGGGAAAAATGGGCATTAATACCTATTACCATCGGAATGATTTTCAGCTGGATATTCCATGTCCGCCAGCTCTTATCGTCCAATGCGAGACTCTGGTTTTACGCTATTTTAATGATGTTTTCGTTTTTCTTTTACGGCATTCACCAGACCAGTACATTCGACCTTGCGGTCGTAATGGCGGGAATCATGGTTTTATATACGCTGACCGGAAAGAAGAAACTCATCACATTTGCCGTAATCACGTATTATATGACAATGGGATATGAAATAACCACTATGGTGCTTGCGGGCGAAGAATTTGATTCGCTTATCATAAGCAGAACGGTAATGCACTGCCTTATTATCTTTCTGATAGGATGGTTTTCAAAAGCCATTATCGACAAATGGACGCAGGTACTCGAGAAATCCAACGACGAGATTATCATGCTGACCGATGCGACGAACAGACTTAATGATTTTTTGGCAAACGTTTCGCACGAACTTCGTACTCCCGTAAATGCGGTTATCGGTCTTTCGGGAATCTGTATCGACAAGGAAGATAAAGAAGATATCCGCCGCGACATGATTTCTGTCAGAAACGCAGGCCGAAAGGTGGCTGAGCAGATAGGCGATATTCTGGATTATTCGGAAATCGATCGTAAAAACATCGTCGTTAACTGTGAAGACTACATGCTTTCATCGATTTTAAACGACCTTGTAACGGAAATCCGCGAATACAAATCCAAGGATGTCGAGCTTATCATCGATGTCGATCCCGCTATTCCTTCGGTAATGAATTCCGACGCGGCAAAAATAAAGAAGATTTTACGGGCACTGATTTCAAACGGTTTGAAATACACCCACGAAGGCGGTGTTTATGTTCGAATTTCATGCGAAGAGCAGGAATACGGCGTTAACCTTTCCATAGAAGTTACGGATACCGGTATCGGTATGACCGAGGAAGAACTTGAGAGAGTATACGAGAGATTTTATCAGGCTGATTCCGGCAGAGCGAGACTCGGCGGCGGTTTGGGACTTGGTCTTTCAATCGTTTCCGGATTTGTATCGCTTCTTGGCGGTTTTATGATCATTAAGAGTAAACCCGAAGTCGGAACCACGGTTCATGTAAGCCTTCCTCAGACAGTTGTGGATGCATCAAGCTGCATGTCTGTAAACAATCCGGACAAGCTTTGCTTAGGCGCATTCCTTCACTTCGAAAAATTCGAAAACCCTGTTGTGCGTGAATACTACAATTCGATGGTTCTTAACATTGTTAACGGCCTCGGTATTCAGATGCATCGAGTTGACAATACAGACAACTTGAAGAGATTAAAAGAGTCTCTTCACATGACACATCTTTTCGTCGGAGAAGAAGAATACTGTTCGGACATCGCACTGATGGAAGAGCTGGCCAAAGAAATGATTGTTGTCGTTGTGGCTGACGGCGATTTCACACTTCCCGCAAAGTCGAACGCAAGAATCATGGAGAAGCCTTTCTACTGCTTCCCCGTTACCGCTATTCTTAACACCGACATCAATACCCGCGTAAAAGAAGGCGGAAAGCTTCGTCTTAACGGCGTGAGAGCTTTGGTTGTCGATGACGAGCCGATGAACCTTGTTGTAGGAAAGAGTATTTTCAAGAGATACGGAATGGTTGTTTCAACCGCAACGAGCGGTCCCGAATCCATCGATATCTGCAGGGAAAAGCAGTTTGACATTATCTTTATGGACCATATGATGGGCGGAATGGATGGTGTCGAAGCCATGAAGAAGATCCGTGGTGATGTATTGGGACTTGATAACAACGTTCCGATAGTTGCACTTACCGCAAACGCCATGAGCTCCGCAAAGCAGATGTTCTTATCCGAAGGTTTCGACGGATTTGTTTCAAAGCCTATCGAAATCGAGGAACTCGAGCGAGTACTCAAACAGGTACTTCCGAAATCTCTTTTAACATTTGAGTTTGAGGATGAGGACGGAAACTCATATATTGAGGAAGTTGAAGAAGAGGCAGAGGGAATCGAAGAAGTATCCGAAAAAGAGAGCGAAAAGACTCTTGCCGAAAAGCTTGAGGGCAGCAATATAGATGTTGAAGCAGGTTTAAAATACTGCCTCGGAGACGAAGAGTTTTACAATACTCTCCTTATTCAGTTTGCAAATGAGGCCTCTGAAAAGATACCCGCGCTGATGAACTATTATGAGCAGAAAGACTGGGGCAATTACGAGATTATCGTTCATGCGTTAAAGAGCACGGCCAAGATGATCGGCGCAATGGACTTGTCCGAGGAAGCCTTAAAGCTTGAAAAGGCGGCCAAGGAAAAGAGAGAGAATTACATTTTTGACAATCATGATCACGTGATGAGTGTTTATGAGGTCTTAAAAGAAAGAATAAATCATGCAGTCGGCGATGATTCCGGTGCCGGCGAAGAAAACGAAGTCCTCGAATTTAAGCCCGAGGGCAGCAAAGAAGAGAAGCCATCCGAAGATGTTTTTGAGTTTGAACCCATGGAGGAAGAATGAAGCACGAAGGATTTAAGGATAAACTTTATAACAACGACACAGACATCAGACAGCGTCTCTTTGTATTAAACGCTCTGATTACGGAGATTCTTCTGATTGTCTCTCTGATAGAAATCTTCTTAACGGACGACAGACTTTTAGACAGAATTCTTATCGGAGTTGCAATTCTGTTTGTTTTTGCCATAGCATTTTTCTCCGTAAAAGCGAAAAAGATTAAATTCGGCGCAAGTATGATTTGTTTTATGCTCGGATTTATCTTCTTCCCGATGACATTTATTTACGGCGGCGGTATAAACGGAGATGCTCCCATCTGGTTTGTTTACTCGATACTTGTAGTCAGCATTCTTTTAGACGGAAAAACCAGAGTTATCTTTTATGTTTCCGATCTTCTTATCGCGACCGCATGCTATTACATCAATATAATGTATCCTAACATTGTGGTGGAATCATCCAGATTGCAGGGAAATATTTTCTCATATGTTTCGCTGATTCTTATAAGCGTTGCACTCAGTGTTTTGGTCGGTCTCGAGGTTAAGCTTTTTACGAAGGAGAAAAAGAGAGCGGAAGAGCAGAGAAAAGAAATCGAAATGCTCAATGCCGCACAAAACCAGTTCTTCTCGAGCATGAGCCATGAAATCCGTACACCGATCAATACCATCATCGGTCTTAACGAAATGATTCTTCGTGAAAATATCAACGATGAGGTAGTAGAAGATGCGGTAAATATCCGCTCGGCAGGCAAACTTCTTTTAAACCTGATTAACGATATTCTGGATATGTCCAAATTCAAATCCGGCAAAATGCATCTTCTGATTGCACCTTACAACACCGGAAATATGCTGTCCGATCTCGTCGGAATGCTCTGGATCAGGGCAAGAGAAAAGAATCTGCAGTTCAGAATCAACGTTTCTCCCGACGTTCCCGCGGAATTAGTCGGCGACGAAGTCAGAATCAAGCAGATACTTATCAATATTCTTAATAATGCCATAAAATACACCAAGGAAGGTTCGGTTTCCTTAACCGTTCAGTGCGAGAAACTCGACAACGAAACCTGCAACATCATCTACACGGTTTCCGACACCGGTATAGGAATCAAAAAAGAAGACATTCCTTTCCTTTTCTCCGCTTATAAAAGAGTGGACGAGGATGCAACGACACATATCGAAGGAACGGGCCTGGGCCTTTCCATCGTAAAACAGTTCCTTGAGCTTATGGGCGGTAAAATCGCCGTAAACAGTGTTTACACCAAGGGATCGACATTTATCGTCGAGATTCCCCAGAAGCTCGTGAACGACAAGGAAATCGGTGAATACGATTTCGAAAAGAACCACGGCTACGGCAAAAAGAGCACATACAGACAGAAATTCGAAGCACCCGATGCAAGAATTCTAGTGGTTGATGACAACGAAGCCAACCTCATGGTTGTATCAAAACTTCTTCGTGAAACCAAGGTTGTAATCGATACGGTCAGAAGCGGCGAGGCAGCACTTAAGCTGACTCAGAATATCGAATACAATGTAATTTTTATGGACCATCTGATGCCTGAAATGGACGGTATCGAATGCAAGAAACGCATCCGCAACCAGACAGGCGGTCGAAGCCGTGACAGTAAAATCGTTATTCTTACCGCAAATGCCGGTGAAGAAAACAGAGATCTCTATGCGAAGGAAGCCTTTGACGGATATCTCGTAAAACCCGTCAGCGGCAGCGAACTTGAAAGCGAACTTTTGCGCCACCTGCCTAAGGACATGGTTAAAGTTATGGGCGGAGACGATGAAATCCTCGAAGAGACAATCTCCTGGATGCACGGCAGTCAGAAGAGAAAGATGGTTGCAATTTCAACCGAAAGTGTTGCAGACCTTCCCAAGGGATTCATCGAAAACTACGGCATTGCAATTATTCCTCACAGAGTACGTACCGACGAAGGTTTGTTCAAGGACGGTTACGAAATAGATACCGCGGGCGTTATCAAATACATGGAAGATACTTCCAATATGGTTCTTCCGATGGCTCCCGATGCGAAGGAACACGAAGCGTTCTTTGCAAAACAGCTTTCATACGCAAACAACGTAATTCATATTTCGATTTCGTCAAAGATTGAAAACTCCGGATGTCCGAGCGCCCTTGAGGCCGCAAAAGCATTTGATAATGTTTTTGTAGTCGATTCGGGACACTTATCCAGTGCACAGGGTCTCATGGTACTCGAAGCCTGCAGACTGGCAGAAAGCGGAATGGGTCCGAAGCACATAATCGAGGAACTCGAAAACATCAAAGACAAGATTCACACAAGCTTTATCGTAGACAATCTGGATTATCTGGCAAGATCGAAACAGGTCAGCACCAGAATGGCAAACCTCGTAAAATCACTGATGGGCCGTCCCGTACTTGTTTTAAAACGCGGCAGAATGAAGCTCGGAAAGATTTACTTCGGCTCGCCAAAGAGCGCCTGGAAAAACTATATCAACGCCTGTCTTTCCGCTGGCACAAAAATCGACAACAGAGTTTTGTTCGTTACATATGTAGGATTGAACAAAAAAGAAATGGACTGGATAAAGGAATACATCGAAAAGAAGATGAAATTCGACCAGATAATTTTCAAGCAGGCCTGCGCCTCCATCGCAGTAAACTGCGGTCCCGGAACTTTCGGACTTCTTTTTAAGGAAAAGTAAATCAATTATTATGAGGGGGGAAATGAAATGTCAGAGAAATACGAGATGATTTTATCCGACAGCGGAGAACAGCTTACATCCGAGGATATCAGAGAAATCGAGCAAAAGCTT
>JAGCVT010000050.1 GCA_017962225.1 Lachnospiraceae bacterium | reverse complement strand
TGATATGGACGGGGTTATATTTGACTCCGAAAGAGTAATATGTGATTTGTGGGATGAAATCGCTGAAGAAAACAATATTCCCGATATAGGTGAATTGATGATCAGATGCATAGGTATCAATGACAAGGCGACCAATGAACTATTCATCCAAAAGTATGGTGAATCTTTTCCGTACGAGGATTTCAAAAAACAGGTTTCTAAAAAATACCATGCCAAATATGACGGCGGCAGACTTCCCATGAAACCCGGTGTTAAAGAACTGCTTGGCTTTTTAAAAGAAAACGGTATCAAAACCGCACTCGCTTCATCTACGAAAGCTTTGACTGTCACAAATCAGTTAAGGGATGCCGGAATACTTGATTACTTTGATGTGGTTATCGGCGGAGATATGGTTACAAAATCAAAGCCCAATCCTGAGATTTTCCTGGAAGCTGCGGCAGAACTTGGTGTTAATCCCACCGAAGCTTACATCATAGAGGATTCTTTTAACGGCATCAAAGCAGCGCATGCAGCAGGAGCAAAACCGTTAATGGTTCCGGACATTATTCAGCCGGATGAAGAGATAACAAAACTCTGCCATAAAATCTTCGTGAATTTGCACGAAGTAAAGGCATTTTTTGCAAGTATTTTAAACTAGTTTTGCAAGGCCTTTTAATTGAAAAAAACACTCCCTTATGTTAAAATATTAATTTGAGTAATTTTGATTGTGGAAGATCATTTTATTTTGGCTTAAAGAGGGAATGTTATGAAAAGTTTTTACCGTTTTTCTTTTAAAAAACGTCGGATTATTATGGAGCGGGCTAAAAGACTTTTTAGTCTGGTCCTTTTATTTGTTCTGACGGTTTCTTTTACGGTGGTTTTCTTTGATAATACGGCATCTGCGAAGACTCATTCGGGTGTTGGATACGATGACGTAAGTGTAGAATTTACGGGACAAAACGAAGGCTATACATCGTTCCTTTACAACAACAGTAACGGACTTCCCACATCCGAAGCCAATGCGATTGCAGAAACCGCAGAGGGCTTTATTTGGATAGGCAGTTACTCGGGACTTATCAAATTTGACGGACACAATTTTGAAAGAATGGATTCAACCACAGGTATTGCGAGTATTACAGCTCTTTATGTGGACAGTAAAAACCGTCTCTGGATAGGTACGAACGACAACGGTACCGCAATGCTTGAAAAGGGCGAGTACAAATATTTTAAAGATATTCATTCCTCACAGTCGCTTTCTATCAGAAGTATCGTGGAAGACAAGGCGGGCAATATTCTTATAGCCACCACGCACGGCATTGAAATCGTTGATGAATACCAGAACATGTACAGACTTGATGCTCCGAGCATTAACGATGCTTTTATTCATGAGCTTCGTATGGATGATAATACCGGCATCATTTACGGTATTACGCAGGAAGGTGATGTGTTTACAATTCAAAATCTTAAGGTGACCGGCTTTAACGATGAATCAAAGCTTGGCTTTAAGGATGCAAACTGCGTTTTACCCGATCCGAATAACCCCGGATATCTTTACATCGGAACCGATGACTCGAGTATCTTTTATGGTGAGTTAGGTGATAAATGGGAAACCGTAAAAGAAATAAATGTCGATCCTCTTAAAAAAATCAATTCTCTGGAGTATCTGGACAACAAACTCTGGGTTTGCGCCGATAACGGTATCGGAATCAATGACAATGCAGGATTCAGACAGATTTACAACCTTCCGATGAACAACTCGATTGATCAGATGATTACCGACTATGAAGGAAATCTTTGGTTTGCATCATCGAGACAGGGTGTCTTAAAAGTCGTACGTAACCGTTTTACGGATATTTTTGCCAAGTACGGGCTTGAAGAGGCGGTAGTTAATACAACAGCACGTTATAATTCATTTCTTTTAATGGGAACCGATGACGGACTTATTGCTGTTGAAGGCGGCGCAAAAGCCCAATACATGCTCATCAGGAAAAAATATAATATTCCCAAAGACATGGATCCCGACAACACCAACAATCTCATAAAACTGCTGGATGGTGTCAGAATCAGGTCCATTATCAGAGACAGTGAAAACATACTCTGGATTTCGACATACAGCAATCTGGGCCTTTTAAAGTATGAGGACGGAAGCATTACATCTTTTAACAAAGATTCGGGACTTCCTTCAAACAAGGTCAGAGCAATTTATGAATGCGAAGATAAAACCATTTATGTAGCGTGTTCCGAAGGTCTGGCTGTACTTGACAGTAAAGCGGGCGTAAAAGAAGTAATCGATACCGATTCGGGACTCGGAAACCCCGAAGTGCTTACAGTTACCGAAGGCTTTAACGGTGAAATAATAATGGGTACCGATGGCGGCGGTATTTATGTAAAAAAAGGCAACAACGTAGAAGGAATAGGCTTAAAAGAAGGCCTTGCTTCAATGGTTGTTTTAAGAATAAAAAGAGACGCAAAAAGACATCTCTACTGGATTATAACCAGTAACTCGATTGCGTATATGACCGAGGACTTCCGGGTCGTAACAATCAAGAATTTCCCTTACTCGAACAACTTCGATATGGTTGAAAACAGCAAGGGTGAGATGTGGATATTGGCCAGCAACGGTATTTACGTAGCCAAAGTTGACGAGCTTTTAAACAATGAAAATATCAATCCCACATATTTCAGTATATTCAACGGACTCACCTCCGTTGCGACGGCAAACTCCTACAGCGAACTGACTGAAGACGGAGATTTGTATGTTGCAGGTTCCACAGGCGTTTCAAAAGTAAATATCGAAAAAGAATTTGCAGATGTCGTTGATATAAAAATGGCGGTTCCGTATGTGGATGCAGACGGCGTGAATATCTATCCCGACGAAACCGGTGTAATCACAATTCCGCCTCATACAAAGAGAGTTACGATTTTCGGATATGTATATACATATTCACTGATGAATCCCCAGGTAACCTATTATCTCGAAGGATTTGATAAGGACGAAAGAACCGTGGCAAGAACGGAATTCGAGCCGGTTACATATACCAACCTTCGCGGCAAGACATATCATTTCATCATGAAGCTTGATGATGCCTTAAATCCGGGCGAAAACGAACTTTCCGTTACAATCGTAAAACAGAAGGCGTTCCACGAGACGCTTTTGTTCTATGTACTCATCGGTATATTTGTTGTATTTGCAATCTATGAACTGGTTGTTTATGTAGTTCACAGAAAGACCAGAAACTACTTAAAGAAACAGGAAGAGAACAAACAGTTCATCAAGGAGATGACCGAAGCAATCGCGCGAACCATCGATATGAAAGACCGTTATACCAAAGGTCATTCCACGAGAGTTGCAGAGTATACAGCAATGCTGACGAAAGAACTCGGATATGATGAGGATACCGTTGAAAAATATTACAATATCGCACTTTTGCACGATATCGGAAAAATCGGTATCAAGCCCGAGGTATTAACCAAAAACGGCAAACTCACGGACGATGAATTCACGCTTATTAAATCCCATTCGATTCAGGGCTATAACGTTCTTAAAGACATCAGTATTGTGCCTGAGCTTGCAACCGGTGCGAGATCGCATCATGAAAGACCTGACGGAAGAGGTTATCCCGATGGATTAAAGGACGACGAAATTCCCAGAGCAGCACAGATTATCGCTGTTGCCGATACATTTGATGCAATGTATTCAAACAGACCTTATAGAAACCGTATGAATTTCGACAAGGTCGTATCCATCATAAAAGAAGTATCAGGCACCCAGCTTACCGAAGATGTTGTTGATGCTTTCTTAAGACTCGTAGAACAGGGTAAATTCAGAGATCCCGACGATAAGGGCGGCGGATCGATGGATGATATCAACAACATCCATAAAAAACAGGACGAAGAGTCTAAAGAAGCAGAAGAAAAAGCTGAGGCCAAGGAAGAATCATGAGAAAACCATACGTTGACGAAAACGCAGAAAACAAAAAGAGCATAAAGGAATTTTTGATGATAGGCATTCCTGTCGGCGCTATTGTAATTTTAGCAGGACTTGCTCTAGTTGCAGGTATTATCATTACGGAAAAGGTTAAAAACAAAAAAGCAGAAACGCCCGAAGTGGCAACCGTAGAAACAGGTGTTACCGAAAGCGGAAACAATATCGAAAACGAAGTGACTGATGTGTCCGATAAAGAGGACACATCAGTTTCTGTTGATTCCAAGGAAGAAAAAGAGGAAACAAAACCCGAAAAGAAAGCTAACGAAGAAACTGAAGCAGTAACAAAACCGGTTAATTCGATTCTTGATACAGGGAACCTTTCACAAAAGGGAAGCGGATATGAAGGTACTAAAGGAACAGGCAAGTACAATTACGGCGAAGCTCTTCAGAAATCCCTTCTTTTTTATGAGCTTCAGCGTTCGGGCGATCTTCCCGACAAAGTAAGATGTAACTGGAGAGGTGATTCCTGCTTAAAGGACGGCTCCGACGCAGGACTTGATTTATCCGGCGGCTGGTATGATGCGGGCGATAATGTAAAGTTCAATCTTCCAATGTCCTATACCGCTACAATGCTTGCATGGTCAGTATATGAAGACAAGGATGCGTATGTTGAATCGGGACAGCTTGAATATGCGCTTTCAAATATCAAATGGGCTAATGACTATTTTATCAAGTGCCATCCTTCGGACGAGGTTTATTACTATCAGGTCGGAGACGGCAATCAGGACCATTCATGGTGGGGACCCTGCGAAGTGGTTGATACAAGAATGAGCAGACCTGCATATAAGGTTACAAAGCAGAACCCCGGCTCGGCAGTATGCGCCGAGACTGCAGCATCTCTTGCAGCATGTTCAATCGTTTACAAAGATACGGATAAAGCTTACAGCAACCTTTGCCTTAAGCACGCAAAGAGTCTTTATAAATTTGCGCGTGATACAAAGTCTGATTCGGGTTATACCGCTGCAAACGGTTTTTACAATTCATGGAGCGGATATAACGACGAGCTTGCATGGGCCGGAACATGGCTTTATATGGCTACGGGCGACAACACATATTTAAACAATGCCAAGAGCGATTATTCAAACGCAGACCAGAACCACAAATGGGCTATGTGCTGGGACGACGTTCATATCGGAGCAGCGCTTTTGCTTGCAAGAAATACTGGAGATAAAAAGTATTCGGACGCTGTTGAAAAACACCTTGACTGGTGGACCACGGGCGTTAACGGAGAAAGAATCACATACACACCCAAGGGACTTGCATGGCTTGATTCATGGGGATCTTTAAGATACACTACAACAACTGCTTATATTGCTTCCATTTATGCGGAAGAAGATACCTGCAGCGCCGCAAAGAAGAAAACATATGAAGATTTCGCTCTTTCACAGGCCGGATATGCACTCGGCGATACAGGCAGATCTTTTGAGATAGGCTTTGGAAACAATTATCCGAAGAACCCTCACCACAGAACGGCTCAGGGCTCTTACTGTGACAATATGAACGAGCCCAATCCCGCAAGACACATTTTATACGGTGCTCTTGTAGGCGGCCCCGATGCATCTGACGGATACAATGATACAGTTTCGGACTACACGGTAAACGAAGTTGCATGCGATTATAATGCAGGCTTTACGGGACTTTTGGCACACCTTTATTCAAAGTACAAAGGACAGACCATAAAAGATTTCGGTGCGGTTGAAACACCCGGGCTCGAGATTTATGCGGACGGCGGAATCAATGTTTCGGGCAGCGATTTTGTTGAAATAAAAGCATATGTTTACAATATTACAGGCTGGCCGGCAAGAATTCCGGGAAAGGTTGAATTAAGATATTTTGTGGATTTAACTGAAGTGATTGATGCAGGCGGCAGTGCTTCTGATATAGAAGTTACCACCAATTACATGCAGTCCGGCAGATGCGACGGACTTAAGGTCTGGGATGAAGCAAACAATATTTATTATCTTTCGGTAGTATTCGACGACGGCAAGCTTTACCCCGGCGGACAGTCAAATTACAAGCAGGAAATTCAGGTCCGCATGAGAAATAAAAACGGCGTATGGGACGATTCCAACGACCCTTCTTTTACGGGCTTAACAAACGGAAGCGTAACATTAGCCAAGAATATGGCCGTTTATGAAAACGATATGCTGGTATTCGGTACCACTCCCAAAAGCGGTGACAAAGCAGGAGAGTCCGTAATTCCCTCGGGCGGGGCAGTTAATAACAACTCAGGCAGCAACAACAATAACGGCGGTAATTCAAATAACAACGCAAACAACAATAATGTAACGGTTTCGCCTTCGAGCGTAACTTCGGATACAGGCGACCTTGCGGTAAAGATTGAATACACGGGCGACGGCAAGAGCAGTGTTTCGGGAACAATTGAATTTACGAACAATTCTTCCACCGCCATGGATTTGTCGAAGACAACCATTACTTATTACTACACTGCAGACAATAAGAATGCCTTCGTATTTGACAATTATCACAGCGCGGTAAACGCCAAGGACGGTAAATATACTGCTTTAAGCAATGTAACGGGAACCGTTTCCGATGCAGCGGGAACAGACTGCGATCAGAAGTGTGTAATTTCAATCGGAGATTCGATGTCTCTTAAGAAGGGTGACAAATTTACGGTAAGTTTTGCAATCCATCCTTCGGACTGGAGCAATATTAACATTACCAACGACTATTCATATAAAAACAATGACGGCGTAGTTATCAAAACAGGCGGAAATATCGTGTTTGGCAAAGAGCCGTAAGAAAAATAAAAAAATTACCATAAAAAGATAAAACTGATTCGTATCTTTAGTGGAGTTAGGAGGAAACTTGACTCAGGAAAAGTTTTCGGAGTGCATCAACAGAATAAAGAATAAAGACAAGTCCGGCCTGAAAGATATTTACGATGAATACCTCGGATATATTTATTCTATTATCTACGGTGTAGTTAATCAGCGAGAAAATGCCGAAGACGTGACACAGGATTTTTTCGTGAAGCTTTATAACATGGCGGAAACCATGGAATTAAAGGATTCACATAAAACCTTCCTCGCTACGATTGCCAGAAATATGGCGATTGATTTTATGAGGAAAAATTCACGCCAGGTAGCAGTAGACGATTTTATCGAAGAGGGTATTGAACCCGTGGCAAATGATAAGGTCGAAGAGACAGTAATAGGAGATATGACGGTAACCGAAGCACTAGCCACTCTTTCGGAAAAAGAAAGGCAGGTTGTCAGTATGAAGATACTATCCGATATGACGTTTGCTGAAATATCGGAAGCGCTTGGTGTACCGATGGGTACTATTACATGGCGTTATCAGGAAGCTATCAAAAAATTAAGGAGGTTGGGCTATGAATAAAGATCTTTCAAAAGAATATAAAGAAGCCGTTATGAACGATTTGCCCGATCTCTGGGGCAGAATCGAAGCGGCAATCGACGCAGAGGAAAATGCAAAAACAAACGGTAACGAAACACCGACTTCAAATGTTATTAATTTTAGTAAGCCGGAAAACAATACAGTAAATACAGCAAACAAATATGCGGTAAACGCATATGATAATGAACCGGTTAAGAGTCAGACACAGAAGAAGAAAAAATTCAGAATTCCCGCTTGGGTATTTGTAGCAGTGCCTTCGGCAGCAATTCTTCTTTTGGTAATTATTCCCGTTGGTTTTATGATGATGCTTGGCGGAATGGGAAGCAAAATGTCAGCTCCGACCACTACGGCAAATTATGCTTATGATGCATCACCGGCTGCCCCGACCACTACGGCGGAGGCTGCAACCGAATATTACGATGCTGCTGCAACCTGTGATGAACCGGCTGTATCTGAAGCTACCGAATACTATGAAGAAGATTCAACCCAGGAATATAAGAATGCTGTTTCAGACTACGATTTCACGCTCGGACAGGATAAGCTTGAAGGTTTACAGGGACTTATGGAAAACTTCGACGGAACAAAGTCGGATTCAGCTTCATCCCTTGCGCCTACAGAACGTGAAGCTGACAGCAGAGTAATTAACGACAGCGTAACGGTCAAATTCCTTTCCGTATATGAAAATGAAGAAGGAAAGAAACTGGCAGATATTGAAATAGTCGGTGTTTACGGTGATTACCTTGTAATACCCGAAGATTTTGACGGATTTGAAGCAGGGGAGACAATTACTGCATATCTTAAGCCTGATTTTAAGGACGCTGATTTTACCGAAGATGCAGAGTATGACTGTATCATTAATTTCGTTCCCGATGATGAAATCTGTTACGAAATTGAGTTTAAAACGCCGTCAAGGACAGAGGACTATTAAGCCCATCGGTTTGTAATTAAACCGATATTATTATATAATAAGTTTCGTGTGTGTTATAAAAACGGGACTTTCGGAGGTCATAATGAAAAAGAATATCATAAAAAGGATTATTTGCATTCTTATGCTTGGAATACTGATTGCATTTATTCCTTTGCGTTACGTGGAAGCCAAAACAACATATGATTTTACGGTTTCTTTAAACGCAGGTTACGGTCAGAAGGTTTTGGTAGGATACGGTGCCCCTTTTGAGATAAACGTTACCAACAAAAACTCGAGTAATTTTGAAGGTTATCTTCAGCTTATAATACCCGGATATTCGAACAACAATATTCTTTACGAAGAAGAAATTGCACTCGGAGCCGGAGAAACAAAGACAGTTGAAATCGTGGCAGGTATTCCCGTTCCCGCGGAATACGTTAATGTCAGAATGACCAACAAAAGATACAAGGTTCTTTGGTCTGAACTTCAGAAAATAAATGTTTCAAAGACCAAGAACGATATCAGAGTCGGTGTATTATCCGATGATTTTTCTGCGCTCGGATATATGGACAGAGTTCATTTTCTTTCCGACAGCACGAGATATACTTCGCTCATAGAACTTTCAGCATCGGATTTCCCCGTTAATTATGCGGCACTCGATATGCTGGATATCATTCTTATTTCCGATTTTTCCACAGATTTACTTACAAAAGATCAGATGAGCGCGCTTAACCTCTGGGTTAAAAAGGGCGGTTTGTTAATAATCGGTACAGGTTCCACTGCAAATAAAACATTATCGGGACTCTACGGTAATATTATTAACGAAAAAGTCACTTCTACCACGACTCAGAAAACCACACTCGGTCTGGCTACGGAAGACTATTCATATCTGACTTCGTTAAGCGGTTCCAACAACAGTTACAATACCTACGACGGTTTTTACGACGGATATTATTATTATGATTTTGATACATATTCAGACCCGTCATACTATTATGATTATGACGGTGACGGAATGAACGATTATATAAACGGATACGGCGGAGAATACGGCTTAAACGGCGATTATTACGATGCGTATCAGAATGTGGTTGATCCCTCCAATATATATCTTTTTGAGAGCAACGCCTTTTATACGGATTCTAACGGCGCTTATCATTACAAATATTATGATGAGAGATACGGCTATGCTCCTTATACACTGGATGAATTAACAAATATTTACGGTTATACGGAAGATACTTTAAGCTATTACGGATATATCGAGTATTGCAATCTGCTCGGATTTGATCCGAAATGGTATCTTTACGATCAGCTTTCTCCTTCAGATGAAATAGAGCTTAAAGATATGTTTGAAGAGTATTTCGGTGATGATTTCAGAGAGTTTTTAAGACATTACGGATATCTCTTTATCAATTATCTGGAAAGCGGTGTCGATTTAAGACCCGATTTAAGCATCGATTCCGGTATTACATTTTCAACGGATTACAAATATCTGGACATTGACTGTGCGGGAATCGATGAAAACTTAAACAGAACTTTTGATGAGATTGTTTACGGAGATACATCCGACGGCAAAACATATCCTCTTGCAAAAGTTATGCAGAGCGGTGACGGAAAAGTGATTCTCTGCGCGGTTGACTTTACCAAGAACCCTATTCCCAAGAATTCTTCTTCAGGCGAGTTTTTCAGAAACCTCATCGAAAAAGTTGCGGGAATGGAGCTTATTCAGGAAGCGACCGATTATGAAAGCAAAACAAGCAATTCATATTACTATTCATACGGAACAGGATATTCGGAGAAAAAGCTTTTGCAATCTTCTGCAAGCGCGCCTGTACCTCCGCTGATTCTTTATGTTATCGCTCTTTTAGTATACTTTATCGCGATTATCGTTTTATATGTGATTTGCTTAAAGAAGAAAAAGACATGGAAGCTCTGGGTTATTTATCCCGTATCGGCGTTAGCGGTGGCGGTGCTTATTTACTGCCTCGGTTTTTCAACCAGAGTTTTAAGATTGAATACAAATATTATTACAATTCTTTTCCCTGATTCCGTATCAACACAGGAAGTCGATTTTATCAGTGTTACGGTTCCCAAGGCAAAAGAGTATGTAGTGGACTTTTCGGACGAAATTGAAATTGACAGAAATTATGCTCCTGAAGGCACATTTTATTCATCATATGATATAGATTATGATACATATGCCATCAGATACCGTTCCGATTACGATCATATCCAGAGTGTTATTTCCAACAAGGTTGCACTCGAAAGTCAGGCGTTTAAGGGCGAAGCTGCATATCCCACACAGGGCGGTCTGGAAGTAAGTTTACAGACGGATGTTATCATAGGCGGCAAAACACCTCAAAATATAAGAGTTACCAACAATTATTCCACTGTACTTGAAGATGTTATTATTCAGCTTTATACAACCAAAGGCTACGAGGATTATTATTTCAAAAAAATCAAGCCCGGTGAAAGTGTGATTGCAAGCGCAGGAAAGTATATAGATGACAGCAGCAACGTTTCCACATATTCATATTACGGATTCGGTTCGCTGTACTCCAATAAGCTCGCCTCACATTACAACAAGAACAAATCCGGAGAAATAGCCTTAGGTCTTGTGCTCGGCAATCTTTACAGAGGATTTAACGAGACAATCCGCCGTAAAGCTGTTCTTGATTATATTCAGGATGAGTATTCTCCAAACAGTGATTCCGTACTTGTTGTTGCATTTCCTAAGTCGGATATAGCGGCAAAAGTAACCGAAGGCAAAAAGAGCAAGACAACACGTACCGAAGTCATTATCGTAAAAGAAAATTACGATGATCTTCAGGTAAAGTAACAGGGTAAAAAAATCCTTTCTGGGAGTTAAAAATGATAGAGATTAAACATTTGTATAAAAGATACGGTAGATTCCTTGCATTAAACGATTTTTCGCTTAATGTGGCACAGGGCGAACTTTTCGGCTTCGTAGGTTCGAACGGTGCGGGAAAAACCACGACCATGAGAATCTGTGTCGGACTTTTAAAGGCTGACGGAGGACAGGTTTTAATCGATGGGAAAAACATGCTTAGAAATCACAGGGAGCTGGCTGAGAAGGTCGGTTACGTTCCCGATTATTTCGGTGTATACAAGAGTCTTTCCGCATCGGAATATCTTCACTTTTTCGCCAATGCATACGGCATTTACGGAAAAGATGCGGATAAGTTAAGCGCCGAACTTCTGGATCTTGTAAATCTTACTCATAAAAAAGATTCGGACGTAAACGGACTTTCCCGTGGTATGAAACAGCGTCTCTGCCTGGCAAGAGGTCTTGTACACAATCCCGACATCCTTTTTTTGGATGAGCCTGCGAGCGGTCTGGATCCCAAAGCAAGATATGAATTAAAAGAGATACTCAAAAACTTATCATCCATGGGTAAAACAATTATTATCTCATCACATATCTTACCCGAACTTGCGGAGATGTGTACATCGGTCGGAATTATCGACAAGGGCCATCTGGTACTGCAGGGAAGCATAGAAGAAATACATCGTGCGGCAGCAATGTCTTCACCGCTTAACTTGACCGTTAACGAGAATCAGATTGACGAAGTATTTGCCATCCTTCAGAGCAATCCTTATGTACAGAAGGTTACCGCACAGGGAAGTATCTTAAAAATCGTATTTACCGGAACAAAGGAAGACGAAGGAAAAATGCTTGCGTCTCTTGTTTCTTCAAATATTGGCGTTAACAGCTTTTACCGTGAGGAAGGCTCGCTTGAAAGCTTGTTTATGCAGATAGTATCGGGACAGTCGGCTGCACCGAAAAGGAGTTAATGATGAGTAAACCTAAAAAGAACAAAACCAATGCCGTTTTATACAAAGAAATGACCATTGATATGAAACGCCCGAAAATAATGATTATCATGTTGTTAATCAATTTGTTTCTGGTTCCGATTTCATTCGGCTTTTTCCTGGGAATTATGTTTTCATCGGTTGAAGCAACCTGTTCTTACCGTGTGCTGGCATGGTATCTGATTGCAATGGTGTTTGTTGAATCAACGCTTTTGCTGTTCCTCACACCGGCCATTACGGCAGGCAGTATTTCGCTTGAAAAAGAGAGACAGACACTCGACGTGCTTCTTACAACGAGAATGACACCGTGGGAGATTATCAAGGGCAAATACGGTTCGGATTTTATATTCCTTTCCCTTATGGTAATATCCACATTCCCGCTTCTTGCAATAGTGTTTATTTACGGCGGTATATCATTCTTCCAGCTGCTTTATATAGGACTGGCCCTGCTTGTGTTTATCGGATTTATTTCGTGCTTCGGAATATTCTTTTCGACGCTGACTAAAAACACGATTGTATCGGTAATCCTTACATATCTTTTTATAATGATTTATTTTTCGGTTACATTTTCGGTACCGTGGGTCATTCAGATGATTATAGCGATGATAAACGAATCGCTTTATTATGACAAAAATATGTTTGCATGGATAACCGATCCTCATTTTATAAACGGAGATTTCTTAATGTTGCTCGGAACATTCAATCCGATTCTTATGATATTCGATGTTTTGGGCAACACCATGGGATACAATTTCGGAGATTATACTTCGATTAAGGGTATGATTTCACTCTGCGGAACCGACGTTCTTCCGCATTTTACCGAAAAGAATATCCTTATGAAATTATGGACTCCCATCAGTATGGTTGAAATGGTTCTTATTTCACTCGGTGTATTAAGACTTTCGGCAGCCATTTTAAATCCCGTAAAAGGAAAGAACAAACAGAAAAAGAAAACCGTGAGTACAGTTAAACAACAGCAGTAGTTTTTTCGAAAAGAGGTGATTTTCATGGAAATAGATAAAAAGATTGAAAACCTCATAAAAAGAGCAAGAAAAAGACTTTGTTTCATAAAATTCATCAAAGGACTGTTTCTTTTCGTAATCATCGGTCTCGCGCTTTGGGGACTGATGCAGCTTATCTCCCTTTTTGTGCCTTTTTACAGTGCAACAATCGTGGGAGTAGCACTCTGCATGGTAACGATCCTTGTCGGTGTGATTATCACCGTTATCCGTTATCCTTCCAAGAGAGAAGCAGCCTTAAGACTTGATTCCAGAGGATATAACGAGAGAGTTATTACCTCCATGGAATTAAAGGGCAAGCATGATGTTTTTTCAAATATGCAGAAGACCGATACGCTTGTTAAGACTTCCGGAATTTCAATGAGAAAAGTATTTCCGATGAAGCTTACGGCACTTCCGTTTATTCTCTTTTTCTTAAGCGTGATGTTTGTTTTGACAACAGGTTTGATACCTGCAAAGTCAAAGGATATTGCGATTGAGAATCACATCCTTCAGGAAGAGAAAAAGGAAGCCGAACAGGAACTCGAAGATCTTGTGGCAGAGATAAAAGAAACTCATGTCTTAAGCATGGAAGATGTCGAAAAGCTTGACGAAATGTTAAAAGAAGCCAAAGAAGAACTTGCAGAGAGCGAGAATTCAACCGAGGTTGACAAGGTAAAAGAACGTTTCGAAAACAAGATTTACGATTATATAGGCGAGAAAAAGCCTGATGAAAACAAGAGAGAAGCCGAGGCTATTCAGAATGCTCTCGACTCTGTCATGAAAGATGAAATAAAGCCGAAGGATCAGGCTGAAATAGCAAAGGACCTCGAGGAACTTGCCAAGAAGAATCAGGACGAGGAACTTGAAAAGCTCGCAGAGCAGATGCAGCAGGAATTAAAGGAAAACGGCGAGATTTCGGATGAGACGGCTTCTCAGGCGCAGCAGCAGCTCGATCCGTACGTAAACGGTGAAAAGGGTCAGCAGGGCCAGAACGGTGAGAACGGCGGCCAGAGCGGACAGCAGGGAGGCCAGCAGGGCCAGGACGGTCAGAACGGACAGAACGGCGGTCAGAACGGTCAGAACGGAACTCCCGACCCCACAAATCCTTCTCAGAATCAGGGCGGAAACAACGGACAGAATCCCAATGGCGGTCAGAACGGCGGTCAGCAGAATCCTAACGGCGGTCAGAACGGCGGCCAGCAGAACCCCAACGGCGGCCAGAACGGAGGCCAGCAGAATCCCAACGGCGGACAGAACGGCGGCCAGCAGAATCCCAACGGCGGCCAGAACGGCGGCCAGCAGAATCCTAACGGAGGCCAGCAGGGCGGCCAGCAGAATCCTAACGGAGGCCAGCAGGGCGGCCAACAGGGAGGTCAGCAAGGCGGTCAGCAGGGTCAGGACGGCCAGCAGGGTGGTCAGCAAGGCCAGGATGGCCAGCAAGGTGGTCAGCAAGGCGGTCAGGACGGACAGCAGGGAGGCCAGCAGGGCGGACAGCAGGGCGGACAGCAAGGCGGTCAGGACGGACAGCAGGGAGGCCAGCAAGGCGGTCAGGACGGACAACAGGGAGGCCAGCAAGGCGGTCAGGGTCAGGACGGTCAGGGCGGCCAGGACGGACAAGGCGGCCAGAACGGCAATAATCAAGGCGGCGGCGGATGGGATACAGGCTCAAAGACCGGTTATGAAAAAGACTTAACTCTTGATCCGAATGAATCTTTGATGATTCCGGATAACTGGGATCCCAACGAATACCTTACCGGACCTGCCAACAAGGACGGACAATCCAATATGACACCATCGGATTATTCATATGTATGGTCGGGCAACAAGCAGACCCATGGCGAAGTAATAGGCAACTATACCAAGGATGCTTATCAGAACATGGAACACAGCAAAATCCCCGACAGTATGAAGGATGTTGTAAAAGATTATTTTGAAAGTATGAACTAATAAATCATTTTTGAAAGGAAAACAAAATGAACGCAAGCGAACAGGAATTAAAGGGAATGATTGCCAAAATGAATGCTGCCGAAGCTGAGATAGGCAAGGCAATCATAGGTCAGAAAGATGTTGTAAGACAGGTTTTACTGTCTTTGATAGCAGGCGGTAACGTACTTCTTGAAGGTGTTCCGGGCTTAGGCAAAACACAGCTCGTAAAAGCACTGGCTCAGGTGTGCGACCTGGATTTTTCACGTATTCAGTTTACACCCGACCTTATGCCTGCAGACGTTACAGGTACGGATATTATCGTAAAGAAAGAGGGCAGAAACGAATTCGAGTTCCAGCCCGGTCCCGTATTTGCAAATCTCTTACTTGCGGACGAAATTAACCGTGCCACACCAAAGACTCAGTCGGCTTTACTTGAAGCCATGCAGGAGCACACGGTTACCGTAGGTAACAATACATATCCTCTCTCCGAGCCTTTTATGGTGCTTGCTACACAGAACCCTATAGAGAACGAGGGTACATATCCTCTTCCCGAAGCTCAGCTTGACCGTTTCTTGTTCAAGATACAGGTTGATTTCCCTACGTTCGCGGAGCTTAAAAAGATTATGGATATCACCGTTACTAACAAAGAAACAGTGCTTAATCCCATTCTTTCCGGCGATGACATTATGAACATCAGACAGTACGTAAACGAAATCCCTATGGCTGAAGAAGTTGAAGCATTTGCGCTTCGTCTTGTAATCGGTACACATCCCGAGGTTCCCGGCGCTAATGAAATTGCCAAGAAATACATTTCATGCGGTGCTTCACCCAGAGCTGCACAGGCAATCTTTAAGACAGCCAGAGCAAAAGCAATGCTTGAAGGCAGATACAATGTTTCGTTTGCGGATGTTGAGGCAGTTGCTCTTCCCGCGCTTCGTCACAGAGTAACACTTTCATTCGAAGCTCTTGCAGAAGGCATTACCACAGATCAGATAGTAAAGAAGATAGTATCAAGTATTCCCAAGGAATAATAAATGGAACAGATATTTAACAGCGAATTTTATGAAAAACTGCATACGCTTCGCATGAGTATCGCTCTTAATATCGCCAGCGGTCAGGCCGGCGGCAGAAAGAGTAATTCCAAGGGTAATTCCGTAGAGTTTTCCGATTTCAGGGAATACATGCTCGGAGACGATATAAGAAGAATTGACTGGAACGCATATGCGCGTTTTGACAGACTTTTTGTCAAACTTTTCATGGAAGAAAAGGAAGGCGTGTTCCAGGTATTCTTAGATTGCAGCGAGTCGATGAAATACGGTGAGCATTCCAAGGAAGTCTGCGCCAAAAGAATTGCGGGCGCGTTAAGTTATATCGTGCTTGAAAACGGCGACAGACTCTACATCAATACTCTTAAGGACAATCATGTTGTAACCGCCGGAAGTTATTCGGGAATGCAGGCGTTTATACGATGCATTAAGTTTATCGAAGAAGCTCCGATGGGCGGCGCAAACGATCTTTTTAAGAGCGTAAAAGAAAAGGAATTCAAAAACAGAGGTCTTTCTTTTCTGATTACGGACGGTTACACCGACGAACTTGACGAAACGATAAAGTATTTAAAATACAAGAAACAGGATGTGGTTTTAATCCATGTTTTATCCGATGAGGAATTAGATCCGAGATATGAGGGAACATTAAATCTTCAGGATTCGGAATTCCTTGGAGAGTTAAGAGTGTCTTTTAACGCATCGGCTATTAAAACCTACAAGGAATCGTTAAATACATTCCTTACGGATACGGAAAACATGTGCAAGAAATACGGCGTAACATACATCCGCGTTTGTTCATCGGAAAGCTTTGACAGCCTTTTCTTTTCATCGCTTGCAAAGCTTGCCAAGAAAGTATAAAAACCAGCCTCAGGACAGGTAGATATAAATGAAATTTACTCATTTGTGGCCTCTGGCATTCGTTATACTGGTTCCGGTCATTATCATCATGTACATGATGAAACAGAAGGCTAAGGAACAGAAAGTTGCCTCTCTCTATCTCTGGAGAGAAATGGTAAAAAACGACAGAGCCAATACACCATGGGAAAAATTAAAAAAGAACTGGCTTATGATCTTACAGATTATAACGCTCCTTGTGCTTATAGCAGCACTTACGAGCCCTTATTTTCTGTCAGGTCTTGTTTCTTCGGGCAAAGCCTGCATAGTAATCGATACATCAGCCAGCATGGGCTTTATGTACGATGAAAACCAGACCAGATTTGACAAGGCAAAGGACGAAGCCGTTTCATACGTTAAAAAGCTCAGAAACGGTACCGAAATATCGCTTATCACATCGGATCGAAACTCGATTCTTTTATCCAGCAAATCACAGAATAAGAGTGACGTAATAGATCAGATAAAGAATCTTGAGTTAAGCAATTTCCCCGGTGACGCTTCAGAGGGCGTACAGATGGCAAAGTCCCTTTCCATGGACTCCAAAGGTCTTCAGACACTTGTTATCACCGACAGCACGGTGGATGTCGAAAACCTTGATGCGATTGTCGTGGACGTATATTCGGAAATGGATAACGTTTCCATTGATTACGTCAGCCACGGTTTTAAAGACAGCCAGCTGGATGTGCTCGTAAAAGTTACCAATTACAGCAAAGAACCTGTTAAAAGAGACGTTTCGATATACCAGGGCGAAGACCTTGTTATGAACAAGGAAGTCGAAATCGAAGCCGAATCTTCAACGGTTGTTTATTTTGAAGATATCAAACTTGAAGACAATGTATTCTTTGCCCAGGTTTCGGGTAAGGACGCATGCGACCTCGACAATATCTGCTTTGATGTTGTGTCCGACGAGAGCATAAAGAACGTTCTTCTGATGACTCAGAGAAATATGTATCTCGAGAATGCTTTAAAAATCATTCCCGGCATTTCAGTCATCAAATCCGAAGATATTGCAAGCTTTGATGATTTTGCAACCCAGAACTTTGATCTGTATGTATTTGACGGAATGGTTCCCGCCAAACTGCCTGAACAGGGCAATATTATCGTTATCGGAACAGAGTGTGATGAGATAGCTCCGATAGACGATATCCTTGAAGACGGATGTATCGTAAACGGCCTCGAATCAAAGGTTACCAAATATCTTGACGGACTTTCTTTCGCGGTATCAAGATCATATACATATAAGGTTCCCGATTATGCGACTCCTTTTTTGGAGGCACAGGGCAATGAAAAAGAAAAAACACATGATATAGCTTTTATAGGTGAAAACCAGGGCAGAACATATGCAATGCTCGGATTTGACATACACAATTCCGATTTCCCGCTTTATATGGAATTCCCGCTCCTTATGTACAACCTCGTAAATGAATGCGTACAGGGCGGAATGGTAACCAACTATGTTTACAGCTGCGGTGATTCGGTTGCGGTAAATACAAATGTGGACGGAGAGCTTCCCGTAGTTACAAAGCCTGACGGAGAAGAAGTAAGTCTTTCCGATTACCGCTTTAACTTTAACGATACAAAGGAAATGGGTATTTATTCCATAGCCCAGACGATAAGGGAAGAAGAGGAAAGCGAAGTCTTTGCTGTTAATTTCCCTGTATCGGAGAGCAAGATAGATACGCATCCCACAATGATTTCTTCGGACGACGACAAGGTTGTGACCGAAGTAAAAGGTATTTTCAATTTAAGAAACTTTATTATTTTACTTTCACTATTCCTTCTTGCGCTTGAATGGATATTCAGCTTAAGAAAATAGTTTAGGGGAAAGATATGTCGATATCATTTGAGAACCCGTGGTATTTGCTTTTAATACCCGTGGCAGCGCTGTTTCTGATTATCACGCAGCGTTTCATGTTTACAAGAGAAAAAGGCAGTAAAGTCGGACAGATTGTAATAAGAGCAATTCTGTTTCTTATTCTGATACTCGCTCTTTCGGGATTTTCGCTTAAATTCACCGGCAAGAGCACGACTACAATTTACCTTCTTGATGTTTCCGATTCGGTCAGAGACAGCAGGCAGGATATTATTACTTTTGTCAACGAATCGGTCAAGAATAAGAAAAAGAACGATAATGTCGGTGTCATTGCTTTCGGCGAGGATACCAGAGTAGAGCAGTTTGTATCCGAAAACCTGGCATTTTCCAAATTCCAGACGGATGTAAATACAGGCGCCACCAATCTCGAAGATGCCGTTAAAATCGCTATCTCCCAGCTTCCCGAAGATTCTGCGGGAAGAATCGTGCTTATTACCGACGGTAACGAAAACGAAGGCTCTCTTAAAAGCGTTGCACCCGATATCATTTCAAGCGGCTGCGCTTTTGAGATTAAAAAGATAGAAGAAAACATTTCAGACGAAGTATACGTTTCGGATCTTTCAATTCCCACGCAGGCGGGAATCGGCGAGAAATTCAATATTGAAGTCGAAGTTGAAAGCAACGTGGCATGCGATGCGACCGTTAAGCTTTACGCAGGCCGTACTTTAAAGGGAGAGCAGAACGTACACCTTCAGAAGGGTACCAACCAGCTTATTTTCTCCGATACGCAGTCCGATGAAGGACTTAAGACCTACAAGGTTGTAGTAGAGTCCGAAAAAGATACAATTACCGTCAACAACGAATTTGCATCATATACAAATATCGAAACCACGCTTCCTCTGCTCGTAGTTGAAGGCAAGGAAGGCAATGCTAAAAACTACAAGAAAATTCTTGAAACCATAGATGTCGGATACGATACGGTTACTCCCGGAACCGTACCTGTTGACATGCCTTCACTCATGCAGTATTCGGCTGTAGTTTTAGTCGATGTTTACGAGGCTGATTTACGCGACGGATTCCTCGATATTTTAAATGAATATGTTAAAAACAACGGAGGCGGCCTGATTATGACAGGCGGCTCGTCTTCGTATGCCGTAGGCGGTTACAGAGATACAATACTTGAAGATATGGCTCCCGTTTATATGGATATCAACGGCGAGAACGAAATACCCACCATGGCTATGGCAATGGTAATCGACCACTCGGGTTCAATGGATGCCTCCGACGGTATCGAATCATATCTTGATCTGGCTAAGAAATCCGCGGCTGCAGCCGTTGATTATTTAAGACCTGAAGATTATGTCGAAGTTATCGCATTTGATGATGCTTATTCAAGAGTTGTACCCCTTCAGAACGTGGAAGATCCCGAGAAGATTCAGCAGATGATTTTCTCGATTCCTTCAGGCGGCGGTACAAGTATTTATCCCGCACTTGAGGCGGCGGTAAAAGATATTAACAACTGCGATGCAATGATTAAGCATATTATCCTTCTTACCGACGGACAGGATTACAATACAGGCTATGACGGATTAATCAGAATTATCAATAACGCAGGTATCACACTTTCGTGCGTGGCAGTCGGAAGCGGCTGTAACGACCAGCTTTTAAACGATCTGGCAACACAGGGCAACGGACGTATTTTCTATTCTGACGAAACTACCGACCTCCCGAGAATTTTCGCACAGGAAGTATTCCTTGCATCCAACACATATCTTGTAAACGAGGTATTTACACCTGAAGTTACAAGTAACGACAAGATAATAAGAGACGTCGTAAAAGACGGTATGCCGCAGTTATACGGATACGTGGCAACCATGAAAAAGGAAAGGGCTATAGATCTGCTTGAATCGTTCCAGCACGATCCGATTCTGTCTTACTGGCAGTACGGCCTGGGCAAAACCGTGGCCTGGACGTCCGATGTAAACGGAGAATGGTCCGCGGAATATTCCAAGTGGGACAATACGCCTCTTTTATGGCATAACATCATAAAACTGGTATCGGAAGACAACGGTATGGAGGGTACCTATGCCAATGTAGAGCAGAACGGCAACAAGGCTACCATTACGTATACCACCGAAGAATACTCGGCAGATACCAAGGTTATTGCGATAGTTTACGACGAGGAAGGCAATCCCAAGGAAGTCGAACTCGATCCTAAAAAGCCCGGTGTATACGAGGCTCAGATAGATACAAAGGATACGGGTATTTATACAATCAATGTTCAGCAGAAGGATAAGGGCGAGATAGTAAGCTCAATCAATACGGCCGCAATCATGCAGTATTCGCTTGAGTACAGATTTTATCCCGAGAATACTCTGCTTGAGGAATTTGCCGCAAGCACGGGCGGTATATTTATCGAAAATCCCGATGAAGTATTTAAATACAGTCCCGAATTTGTAAAGGCCAGATTCAATCTCTGGATTCCTCTTCTTATAATCGGAGCTCTTTTGTTCCTTTACGATATTGCCGTAAGAAGATTCCATCTTTCATTTGCGTTTGTGGATAAGATGGCAGCTAACAGAGCTAAGAACAAGCTTAAGAAGGAAGAGAAGAAGCGTAAGGAAGCGGCAGAGGTTATTAAGGCTGAAACCGTAAAAGAAAAGGAAGAGGAAAAGACAGGTATTGTTGCAGCTGCAACCAGGAAAGCTCCTGAAAAGGCTCAGAACGCTCCTAAAGGAAAAATCAGACAATATGTCAATGAAAATCCCGAGAGCGCTTATACGGTCCCTCAGACGCCTTCAAAGCCTGCTGCAGCACCCACAACTCCTCAGACAGCAAAACCTGCTCCCGCACAGACAAATACGTCAAAAGAAATGCCTTCGTTTGCATCTCTTAAAAAGCCCGGTGCGGTTTCCGGCACAAAACAGACTGAGACGCAGTCCAGAGTATTTGAAAGAAAAGACGCAGCTCCCGTATACTTTAAGGAAACGGATGCAGCGCCCAAGAAACCTGCGGATACAAACAAAACCGCAAATAAATCAAACGATTCAGTTACAAGCGCGGCTCTTAAGACCAGAGTCTGGATA
Organism: Lachnospiraceae bacterium; assembly: GCA_017962225.1. Lineage (GTDB taxonomy): Bacteria > Bacillota > Clostridia > Lachnospirales > Lachnospiraceae > UBA3766. Next base: position 12,890 of record JAGCVT010000050.1, on the reverse strand, counting down.
AGAGACGACGATTAGAGAGAAAAAACATGGTACTTTTAGACAATATCAAAACAGAACTTTTATCGCTTAAGGATACGCTTAATCAGGTTAAGCTTTCCTGTGATATCGAAAGAAAAGAAGAGAGGGTGGCAGAGCTCGAGAGAGAAATGCAGGAGCCCACTTTCTGGAACGATGTCGACAGGGCAAACAGATTAAGCACCGAATGCAAGCTCTTTAAGCAGTCGATAGATGACGTAAAAACACTGGAGAATCAGTTTAACGATATCCTTGAATTCATCGAAATAGCAGGTGAGGAAGAGGGTATGGAAGAAGAGATTGTCTCCGAGTTTGAGAAGTTTAAATCAAAGCTTGAAGACATGAGAATATCCATGCTTTTATCGGGCGAGCACGACGCATGCAATGCGATTTTACGACTTAATGCAGGCGCAGGCGGAACCGAGAGCTGCGACTGGGTCAGCATTCTTTACAGAATGTACACCAGATGGGCAGAAAAGAAAGGCTTCCAGGTAGAAGTCCTCGATTATCTTGAAGGTGATGAAGCAGGCATTAAATCCGTTGCATGGCAGGTAAACGGCCCCAATGCGTACGGATATTTAAAGGGAGAAAAGGGCGTTCACAGACTCGTTCGAATTTCACCCTTTAACGCACAGGGTAAAAGACAGACATCCTTTGCATCACTCGATGTAATGCCCGAGCTTGCGGATGACAACGAAGTAGAGATTAATCCCGATGATTTAAAGATAGATACATACCGTTCATCCGGTGCCGGCGGACAGCATATCAACAAGACGTCTTCGGCAGTAAGAATCACTCACCTTCCTACAGGCGTAGTCGTACAGTGCCAGAATGAGCGAAGCCAGTTCCAGAACAAAGACAAGGCCATGCAGATGTTAAAGGCCAAGCTTTTAATCCTCATGGAAGAGGCAAATGCAGCCAAGCTTGACGATATCAGAGGAGAAGTGCTTGAGAACGGCTTCGGAAGCCAGATAAGATCCTATGTACTTCAGCCTTATACGATGGTAAAAGATTTAAGAACAAACGAAGAATCGGGCAATGCTTCGGCAGTGCTCGACGGCGATCTGGATCCTTTTATTAACGCTTACTTAAAGTGGAAGAGTTTGGGAAATTAGATTATTCGTTTACTGCAGCTTTCTTCTGACGGGAAAGATATTCTTCACAGAGTGACTCATAAAAGTATGCATATGAAGTGTATGCATAAGGAACCACCCAGAGAAGACCTATACCGAATGAAAGCAATCCTAAAAGATACAAGGGTATAAACGAAATCTGGAGTCCGATATATTTAAAGAAATTCTTTGTATTCATCAAAGAAAAAGTAATAACGATTATCCAGGGAAGTCTTGAACCGGGATTATCGCATATTACAAAATAAATCGGAGCAAGGTATGCTTCGATAAGATATACTATTAAGTTTGCAGCGAAGAACAGTACCAGGCTTAATAAAAAGCTGGGCAGTGTATTCACCGAATAGAAGAAAGTATAGATAAGATAAGGCAGCTGTAAAATAAGACTTATAATCGTTAAAATCAGTGAAATGCTGATGATTGTTTCGGTAGAACCTTTAAAGCCCGCAAAGATATTTGCCGGGCTTGCTTTTTTTGTGGTGATAAATGAAAGAAAATAACGGCTGATGCCGAATCTTATAAGTCCCCAGATTGAATTGACCGTTATAAACAGTGCAATATAAAAGATAAATGCAAACATGTCGGAACCGAGCACGCCAAGCTGCATAAACATTTCAAAAACATTTTTGGCACTGAAAAAAAAGAAGGTAACAAGACAGGGGATGAGCATGTTTCCCAAAAGTCTTTCCCTGGCGTAACTTCTTATTTCTCTGTTTGTTCTTATTTTGCATGCATTGTCGGACATCTGTTCTGCCTCTTTTATTTGCCCGTTGTCTCGGGGAGCAATACTCTGAATTCTTCAGTAACCATTGCGGTATACTCGTCTAAAGTCATTCCGTACATTTCCTGCATAACGGCATCATATCTGCCTCTTACCACGGGATCGTTTTGTAATTTGTATATGCCGAAGGCAATCATAGCGCAGTTTAAGATAAATGCGAGAACGGCTACAACAGTAGCGGCCTGAGCCGCAAAATGTCTGGCCTTTAATCTTCCCTTTGAAAGATGCGAAATAATCAGTGCAATAGGAGAAAGAATAAAGGGCATAAAAAACACTCCGAGCGCTGCCGACACGAAGGAAATGCCCGAAACTGTCAGGGCGCTGTATGCAGTTTTAGAATGTTTTGTTTCGCTTTTTACGTATTCCATAGTTTTGAATTATAACACAAAATTATTTTTTGGGAAATGTGATGTTTAAGTCCACATCTCCTTCAATACCGTCGATTCTGCCCTTGTCGGAATACTGCCATACGGTGATTTCGTAAGGGAAGTAAATCTGTGTATCGTAAAGTGCAAACCACTTGTCGTAGTCGCCGAGCTTGTTAACCTCCACAAGCTTTGTGAATGTATTGAGATTGCCGTAGATAGCGGGATTGTAACCTGCATCTTTTATGGCGTCCATAAAAGCTATGGCGCACTCTGTACGTGATTCCTTGGACTGGTTGTAGCTTCTGGCTTTGTCATTGTAAAGATCTTCGACGTCGATTGCTACGGGATAAGTGATATTGTATCCGTTTATCTCATTTAAAACATATTCGGCTTCTTCTCTGGCTTCTGCAGGATTAATGGCCTGTGTGAAGAAATATACGCCCACATCGATACCTGCTGCGGTAGCGCCTTCAACGTTCGCCTTAAAGTTTTCGTCCGTTACGAGCTTGCCGGTTTCATATCCTCTGAGGCCGAGTCTTATCATGGCATATTTAACGCCCGAATCAGCAACCTTCTGCCAGTCGATATCGCCCTGGAATTTGGATACGTCGATACCTTTTACGGACTGTGTCTGGCCGTCAACCTTATACTCGAGGAAACCTTCGCTTGCAATAATGTTTTCGTTCTCAAAATTTGCCTGAGGAAGGGACTCGTCTATTTCAACGAATTCATAATGATTGTTGTTGTAATATACGAAGTACTCGGGATACATTTTACGAAGCATGGAAACGATACCGTTGCTGTTTTCGGCGGTATCTTTTAGTTCGGCATAAAAACCTGCCGTAGCCTGCTCTGCAGCATCTTCTCTGGCAAGTTTTATCATCTCGTCCACTTCTTCCTGAGTGTATGTTACAACGGGAATGACTTCTTCCTCTTCCTTATTAACTTCTTCTTTATATAAATTTACAGCCTGATATGCCACTACGAGAGATGCGAGAGTAATCAGACTTAAAAAAACTATTGCAATAATATATCCGACTACGCTTTTCTTTTTCTTTTTCTTAGGCTGTAAATCATTTATCTGTGTTCTGTCGCTCATATTTAGTCCTCTTTGTTTTTACCCTGTGTTTTCAAGTATACGGGTTATTTAAACCCCACACTTATAACATTATACAATAATAATGCTTTATAATCAATTTTTGTTGTTAACCGTATCGGTCAACGGCATTTCCGTCTTTTAAAACAGTCTCTTTTATGATAAAATCTTTGTGTTTGAAATGAATTTACGGAGGTTTCGATGGACGCTTACAAAAAAGAATTTATTGATTTTATGGTAGAGAGCAAAGTGCTCAAATTCGGTGATTTCACATTAAAGAGCGGAAGAAAATCACCTTTCTTTATGAATGCCGGCGCATATGTAACCGGATATCAGTTAAAGAAACTCGGCGAATATTACGCTAAGGCAATTCACGATGTGTACGGAGACGATTTTGACGTACTCTTCGGACCGGCATACAAGGGTATTCCTCTGTCGGTTACAACAGCAATCGCATACAGCGAACTGTACGGCAAAGAAGTAAGATACTGTTCCAACAGAAAAGAAATAAAGGATCACGGTGACACAGGCATCCTCCTCGGATCGAAGCTTAAGGACGGTGACAGAGTGGTTATTATCGAAGACGTAACCACATCGGGCAAGTCAATCGAGGAAACCTTCCCCATCATAAAAGCTCAGGCAGACGTTACCATCGTCGGACTCATAGTCAGCCTCAACAGAATGGAGAAAGGCCTTAATACCGATAAATGCGCTCTTGACGAAATCAAGGAAACATACGGTATTCCTACGGCAGCCATCGTATCAATGGCAGACGTAACAGAAGCTTTATATAACAAAGAGGTTAACGGTGAAGTAATCATCGATGACACCATAAAAGAAGCAATCGACAAGTATTACGATGAATACGGCGCAAAATAAGACAGTGGGTAAATAAATGTTTAAACTTCCGAATGCGAATTACAAATTTACGGATAAAAAAGTATCGCCATTGTCTGTAATGAGCATAGTGCTTTCATTCATTTCGTTTGTGGCACTTTTGGTTTCACTTATTATGTCGTTTAAACTGGCAGGGCAGATAGAAGGAAGAGTGGGAATTACGGCGATTTTATGCCTCGTGTTCTCACTTACTTCCGCCACGCTCTCCATCAGAACTTATTTTCAGAAAAACGTTTATCACATTTTCTCTCATATCGGGCTCGGAATAGCTGCGGTAAATCTTATTTACCTTATGTATGTGTACGGTCTCGGAATGATTGGTTAAAGGAAGAATATGACAGAAAGATACGAATTATCAAAAGAAAGAATTGAAGAAATCATTACGGAAGCGGAAGGACTGGGTAAATATGGTCCTTTTTTCGTTTCTGTTTCTAAATACGTGAAGAGCCTTCTTGATATTTACGAAGATATTAAAGTAAACGGTCCGATAGGCAGCAAATCGCTTGAAGAATTAAGGGAGAGAAACGATTTTCTTTACGGCGAAATCTACGCAGAGAATTATAAAAAATCATTTCTTAATCCGGATTATGCATATGAAACCTTAGGCGAGGCAGGCAGCATTTTATCGGCTGTTTACGCCGAAATCTTCGGTATGATTCCCTACGTGTTTGAGTGCGATATCGAAGAACTGGTTATCCGCATGGAACTGCTTCTTGAAGTGTACGGAAATGTCCTTTTGGCAGAAGGTGCGCTCATAAAAGAAGAGGAGCTTCGCGAAATACTTTACTACTACGTATTTGACTATACCGAAGACGAATCCTTAAAGAGAATTAACAAGCAGCTTACAATCGACAACGCTTACGCAAATAAAATCATTGAGAACTATGATTTGTCCGATTTAAGAACCCTTTATGCGTTCGGCGAATATGTCGGTAAGAGCGAGGAAGAAACTTTTACGGCAACAGCGGCTCTTGATGATAAAACAATAGAAACAATGAGCAGAACATATACCGAAGGTTTCAAAAAAGGATTTGTTGTTTCTAAGAAAGATTTATCAAAGAAAAAGACAGTCAATCTTCGCTACAGATTAGGCTTTGAGAGAGTTGCCTGCGAAGCAATTAAGCAGTTCAGAGCCATGGGGCTTGAAAGCGTAATCTACAGAGCAGGGTATGACATCTTTTCAAGAACAGGTATCTTTAAGCCCGGCTATTACGGCGGACTGGCAAATCCCCAGTTTGACGAAGATCACAAGGAAGATATGTCACTTGTTTTAAACGGTCAGCTTGTAACAAGAAGAATCGAAGGCATCAAGGCGGCATACGAAGAATTAAAGCAAGAAGCCGAAGAATGGGCAGGTCCCGCATGTATGGAGATTTTCGGCGAAGATTCCTTTGTGCCCTCGGAATGCGCTCACGCTGCAAGATACGGTGCTAAAAAACAGGAACTTATCACGGACTTTAGAAGAAAGAGTGCGGAGATTACCAACGAGTATATAAAGAGAGAAGATAGATCTTTTACGATCATTGCATGGCCCGTTCCCGCAATCGGAAATTACGAAGAAATCCTAAAAGAAATAATCACCGTTAACACCCTTCCCGTGGACACATATCAGGCTATCCAGCAGACCTTAATCGATACTCTGGATAAGTCCGATTACATTCATGTTGTCGGTTGTAACGGCAATAAAACAGACCTTAAGGTTAAGCTTTATGATTTAAACAATCCCGCAAAGGAAACCAAGTACGAAAACTGCCTCGCGGATGTAAACATTCCTTTGGGTGAAGTATTTACGTCTCCCGTCCTTAATGGCACAGAGGGTGTTTTGCACGTAAAAGAAGTATTCCTAAACGATCTTAAATTTAAGAATATCGAGCTTGAAATAAAGGACGGAAAGATATCCGCCTATACATGTACCAATTACGAGGATGAAAAGAAGAACAAAGAATTCATCGAAGAAAATCTTTTGTTCTATCATCCGACACTTCCCATGGGAGAAGCTGCAATCGGAACGAATACCTATGCGTATGCGCTTGCAAAGAAATATGATATTTTCAACAAACTCCCTATTCTTATCGCAGAGAAAATGGGACCGCATTTTGCATTCGGCGATACCTGCTATTCGAATGAAGAGAGCGTTAAGGTTTATAATCCCGACGGCAAGGAAATGATTGCCAAGGAAAACGGCGAAGCCTACACATACTGCCATACTGATGTAACTATTCCCTATGATGAATTGGGACTTCTTGAAGCGGTTGACTATGAAGGTAACGCGGTTAAACTCATTGAAAACGGCAGATTTGTACTTAGAGGATGCGAGGAACTTAATGTTCCTTTGGAAAGAATTTAAAATTTTTTGTAACACTTTTAATTGTGGTTTGTTTATATATCAGAAACGCGTAAAAGCAATTCTGAAAATCATAAACAAACCATATTTTATGAGGCGTTTATGAGCATGATTAACAAAGAAGAAAACAAAGAATACTTTACCACCGGCCAGCTCGCAAAAATGGCAAAGGTATCTGTGAGAACCATCAGATTTTATGATACTCAGAATCTGTTGAAACCTAGTTTCATAAACGAAGAAACGGGCACAAGATACTATACCAGAGAGGATTTTCTTAAACTCGAGCAGGTGCTTCTGTATAAGTACTTAGGCTTTTCCATCGAAGAAATTAAAGGACTTACGATGAACAACGACATGGATTATGTAATGGAATCCATGCGCCTTCAGTACAAGCTCATAGAAGATAAGATGGAGCAGATGCAGCTCGTAAAAGAAGCAATCGACAGCACGATCCATGCATACGAAAAAGAGAAAAACATCGACTGGGACAGAATGCTTAAGATTACAGAACTTACCGGTATGGAAAATTCTTTAAATACACAGTATAAAAACTCGGGCAATATTTCAGCCAGAATAGATCTACACAAAAACTATTCGGTGAACAAAAAAGGCTGGTTTCCCTGGCTGTTTGAGGAAGTTTTTAAGGATGTTGATAAGGATAAGAAAGTTACAATCCTTGAAATCGGCTGCGGTAACGGTGCTTTCTGGACGGAGAACATCAAAAAAATCCCTGAAAACGTAAATGTTATTTTATCTGATATATCTCTCGGAATGGTAAACGATGCAGAGAACAGTCTTAAAAAGGCAGCAGGCAAAAGCGAGAGATTAAAAAAGATTGTAAATGAACAGTTCAGATTCGAGGCATTTGATTCTGAAGAAATGCCGTTAAAGGATGAATCTGTAGATATAGTTATAGCCAACCACATGCTCTTTTATTTTGACAAGCCGGATAAAGTTTTATCCGAGATAAAAAGAGTTTTAAAGAAAGGCGGATTTCTTTTTGCAAGTACTTACGGCAGTTCCCATATGAAGGAGATAAACCTGTTAGTAAAAGAATTTGATGAAAGAATCGTGCTGGCGGCGAAAGATCTGTATCTTATATTCGGACTTGATAACGGTGAAAAGATTTTAAAGAAATATTTCACGAATACTAAAAAGAATATATACGACGATTACCTGCTGGTGGATAAACCCGAACCGTTACTAAAATACATAATGTCCTGCCACGGCAATCAGCGACGGTACATACCTGACCGATATAAGGAATTCAAAGTATTCGTTGAAAAGAAAACCAAAAAAGGATTTAAAATCACCAAGGAATCAGGGTATTTTAAAGCTTTTAAATCTTAGACGGATATGAGGAGGCGGTACTATGAGAGAGAAGATGTTTAACAGGAAAGCATTATTGATTGTTCTCGTAGTACTGCTTTTTTTATACGCGGTAACCGTAAATGTAATAAGTCTGGTGGCCGAGAAAATAAACCCTTACGATTCAATAATGTTTTCAGGTTGTTATGAAACATTTGTTTTTGAAAAACACGGAAATCACTGCTATATTTGTGTGTCAGACAGTGTTTTTCGCTCTGATGAAAAAGAAAAAACAATCCCTAAATTAGCATATTATGCTGTTGTTTTACGTGTTACATCACTAGGAATAGAAAATTATACCGGAACTCTTCCTATCGGCTGTGTTGACGGATATTACTGCCATATCCATCTGAAAAGAAAAGACGGAACAAAAATACATCATGTTACATATGAATACGGATTTCCGCCGAGCGATGAAATAGACAGAATATATAAATTCTTAAGTGCAGTTCATAACAAAAGATTAATAAGGCATATGTGTACGGAAATCAGCCATACTAAGATTTTTCACGATAGCTATTTAACAGTACGTAAAGCGGTCAGAGAAATCTTTACTAACTAAAATAATAAGCTGAAAAAAGATTTTTAAAAAATTTTAAAAAAGTACTTGCGCATTACGTTACGTCACCCTATATAATGATATCAACTTAAGTGAAATGTCCAATAGGGCAGAAAGGAGTCAAGAATGACTATAATAGTAACCGGTGGCGCAGGCTTTATCGGAAGCAACTTTATCTTCCATATGCTTAACAAATATCCTGATTACAGAATCATCTGTCTGGATTGCCTTACATATGCAGGAAACCTTTCAACACTCGAACCTGTAATGGATAATCCTAACTTCAGATTCGTAAAAGAAAGCATTACCGACAGGGCAGCAGTTGAAAAGCTTTTTGAAGAAGAACATCCTGACATGGTTGTAAACTTCGCGGCTGAATCACATGTTGACCGTTCAATTGAAAATCCTCAGGTATTCCTTGATACAAATATCATTGGTACCAGCGTACTCATGGATGCTTGCCGCAAATACGGCATTAAGAGATATCATCAGGTATCCACAGACGAAGTATACGGAGATCTTCCTTTAGACAGACCCGATATGTTCTTTACAGAAACAACTCCGATTCATACAAGCAGTCCTTACTCATCATCCAAGGCAGGCGCAGACCTTTTAGTACTCGCTTACCACAGAACATACGGACTTCCTGTATCCATCAGCCGCTGTTCAAACAACTACGGACCTTATCATTTCCCTGAGAAGCTCATTCCTCTGATGATTATCAATGCGCTTCATGACAAGCCCCTTCCCGTATACGGCGAAGGCTTAAATGTAAGAGACTGGCTTTATGTTGAAGACCACTGCAAGGCAATAGACCTCGTAATTCACAAGGGCAGAGTCGGAGAAGTATACAATATCGGCGGACATAACGAAATGAAAAACATCGATATCGTAAAACTTATCTGCAAGGAACTCGGCAAGCCCGAAAGCCTCATCACATATGTAACAGACAGAAAAGGCCACGATATGCGTTATGCAATCGACCCCACAAAGATTCATGATGAACTCGGATGGTTACCTGAGACCATGTTTGCAGACGGTATCAAGAAGACCATCAGATGGTATCTTGACAACGAAAGCTGGTGGGAGCCCATCGTATCAGGCGAATATCAGAATTATTACGAGAAAATGTACGCAAACAGATAAAAAGATTAATCTTGTTTTTAGACAGCTGCGATATATTCGCAGCTGTTTTTTTTACGATTGGTTAGGTGCATTACAAAGCAAGAAATGGTATAATATACTATGTGGAAAAGTTTTTTTGGAGGGTAAAATTATGGAAGAGAATACAGTTGAAATTACATATGACAAAAACTTTAACCGTAACAAATGCATAGTGATTTTTCTGGCGCTGCTTTTTATCCAGAATTTTGCGATTAATGCATCAAGCATTCAGAAAATTACATACCTTTATGTCTGGATTCACAACATGGTTATGGATCCCGCATTTGTGGTAAGTTCTTTCTTTTTACAGACATTTAAAACGATACTGGTTTACCTGATACCGTTCTCGTTTGATGCAATCATTATCACTGTTACATCTATACTTTACATTCTTCTTTTGGTAAGAGCATGTATTCAAAAACCTGCTCCCAAGGCCGAAGCAGATAAAATAATATCACAGGTACTTTTGGTTCATTTTCTTCTGACTTTATTCCAGGGATTATCGTTTATTGTTGTTGGCATTATTCTGCTTATATTCCCTTCAGTCAGAAACGATATTTTGTTCCTTTATCCTGTGGCATTTGACTTCGTTACAGGCGGCGTGATACTCGTATGGTGCCTGATTATGCTTATTGTTTACAGGGTATTTAAGAGCAAGAAGAGAAGAAAAGAATTATACGGGGTATAGTTTGGATGATGGAATTATATAAAAAACCAGATTAAATTTACTAAAAGATTGGAGGCATCATATGGAAAGACCAGCACCACCCTGGACAAACGAACTTCCCGAAGGAGCATTTGTAACAGGCGAACCGACTTATCCTACGGGTAAGTATTTTAACAGATTTAAGAAAGACGAGGCTTTTGGCCTAAAATATTATTATTTTGATCCTACAGAACACGGATACCCTAAAAGAGACGATTATCCGCTGCTTATATTCCTTCACGGAACAAGCAATGCGCTTGAAGGTGAACTCTGCATTAATTATTCTGGCTCTGAGATGTATGCATCTGATGATTATCAAAATGATTTGGGCGGAGCTTATATTTTAATGCCTATGGCAAACGAATACCGTGATGAGAACGGAAGAGTACAGGGCGCATGGGAAGAGGAATATGTTGAGCCTGTTACTGCGCTTATTGACGACTTTGTTGAGAAGCATATGGATGGCTGTAAAGCTAAAATTTTACTTGGCAATTCAAGTGGCGGAAGATTTACTTTTACGATTTCAAAACATCATCCCGAGAAGTTTGATATTATCCTTCCTGTAGGTTCATGTGAGATTCCGCCTGATGAAGTACTCGATGATTATGATAAAAACGGAGTAACGCTTTTCCTGGCAATCTGTAAGCATGATGAATTCACACCGTTTAATGAAGTGATTGCGCCCAGACTTGAGCGAATTAAAAACATGAAGAGAAGCTTCATTTTCACGCCCGACTGGACATATAACGGCGATAAGGGTGTTGCATCCATCAACTTCGGTATTGAAATGGGGCAGCACTGTCTTATGAATGAAATTCAGATGAATGTGAAATTCGATGACGGAACACCCATGGACGAAAGCCTTCCTAACGGTGTAACAGGCTGGATAGCAAATGAATTGAAAAGATAAAAAGACCAGAGTATTGGAGGCCGGATGAAAAGATTTAAAAAGTTTCGGATAATTATCATTTCTATAGTTTTATTTGCATTTGTCGGATGTTCTTTTACCGGGCAGGAAGAAACGCGGATTGCGGATGATCCGCAATTTACCGAAGATGACGGTAAGAACAATAATGCAGGCAATCCGGACATTTCTGAGCCGCTTGTTTCAGACGATAAGGCAGAAGAAGAACCGTTAAAAGAATTCAGTTTTTCCTCTGAGAAGGATTTGCTTAAACTTTCGGATGAGGATGTAATATATCTGGCCACGCATCATTATGAAACCTCCTATTTTGTGCAGGATTTTCATGAAGATGCCTATGATGATTTTGGTACACCTTTGGTAGAATTCGAAAGGTTTGAGCCGCTTTTGCTTAACCCGGGAGGCAATCGACCTGATTATGATGTCAATCAAAAAATGTCGGACGAGGATTTTAATAAATTAGCCCGGGAATGGCTGGATGGTTATCAGGAAAACAGTTATGAGCTGGATATTACATATTACGGCGAGACAGAAAATTACGTTGAATACGGTTATAAAGTTTCCGGAGATTTCGGAGCAGGAAGAATTTGTTTTTACCGAAATGAATTTATGATAGCGGATACGATAGACGGAAATTATTATGTGGGACCTCATTATTTGGGAGAACTGACTGTAGAAAATGTAATGTCGGAAGAAGATTTTTATTATTCGAATTATTTTGAGGAATATCTTTTGCTTCGTGAGGTTGAAGATCGTGATGATGCGATAGTTTATATTTGCTATCGTCCATATTTGAAAACAATCGGAGATTACGGTGAAGAAGGAGAATGTCAGAAAGCCGAAATAATTAGGGAAGAAGTCATTTATTATAAAGACACACACAGTCTTGATAGCGTAGAAACCGTAATTAAGTCAGTTGATATACCCGGCACAACATTGTCTATCCCCAATCCGGTATAAATCTATGGTCAGACTGTAAATATCCCGGGATATATTGATGATTTAGGATATGATTATTGGAAGTAAATTATGACATTCGAGAAATTTTTAAAAGAAGTACTTAATATATTAAAAAAGCTGTTATTTTTATATCTTTTCTGGCTTTTCTTTAGGCTTGCTGTAATCGGTCTTATATTACCGGTTATTCCGCAGGTTCCGTTTTTTGTGATTAGTTTTATGTTCCTTGCGGGAGCATCAAGACATTTCAGAAAATTCATTGTTTCCACAAAAATTTTCAACAAATTTTTCAAAGGATATGTCGACAGACATCCGAAGATTGCGGCATTCTTTTATGAGCCTGTATAGCAGGGTATCGGAAAAGGATTATTGAACAAAATGAAAAAACAAAAAAATATAAAAAGAATAGTTATATCAGTATTTACTTTGATGCTTTCATTTTTGGTTTTAGGATGTCAGCCCAACACACTGAAAATGCTGGCTTCATATATGGAAGACAGATATCCCGGGAATGATTTTACGGTAGATCATAATGAGCTCGTTTCGTATGACAGGGAATACTATATTACCGAAGTCTTTTATA
>JAGCVT010000049.1 GCA_017962225.1 Lachnospiraceae bacterium | reverse complement strand
GATAACAATTTGTTAACTTCATTAACATTGTTTGTTAAACTACATCTCATATAATTAATATCGTAGAAAGCAGATAATCATGCAGAGATTACACTAAATAATACTTATGTCACAGTTTTTCAGATCTAATGCCCGAATACGCAAGTGTTCGGGCATCCTCCTTTTTTAGGGTTCTTTTTATTTCCACGTATGATATACTTAAGTGAATATTAAAATAAAATAACAGGCAAAAAATGAAGACTGAAACAGTAAATAAAAGAAAATTTAATTATGGACCGATACTTATTATTCTGGCTGCATGCTTCTGGGGAAGTATGGGTATATTTGTAAGAAAACTTACAGCTTATGGCTTTACTTCGATTCAGATTGTTGCGATTCGTGTAACACTGGCGGCTTTGATTTTTTCACTGATTCTGTTCATAAAAGATCGTAAAGGTTTTAAGATATCGCCCAAAGACATACCGCTGTTTTTGGGGCTTGGACTCGGAAGTATTCTTTTCTTTACGGTTTGCTATTTTGCAGCAATTACAATGATGCCTTTATCGACGGCAGCGATTCTTTTATATACATCGCCGTTCTGGATAATGTTAATGTCGGTACTGTTTTTCCGGGAAAAGCTGAATGCCGTTAAGATAATTGCTCTGATTATGGCGTTTGGCGGATGCGTGCTGGTTTCGGGAATTTCAGGTGAAGGGATTACTTTTGTCGGACTGCTGCTTGGACTCGGTTCAGGCATAGGCTACGGATTATACAGTATCCTCGGTACTATCGCTCTTAAAAGATACTCACCCTACACGGTTACGACATATACATTTATTATTGCGGCAGTCGGTTCATGGTTTATATGCCGTCCGAAAGACATGTTTACAAAATTCGCTTCGGTACCAAACCTTGCATGGCTGATATTTTTCTGTTTTTTAACTGCGCTTATAACGGCCGTAATTCCGTTCCTTTTCTACACACTGGGACTTCATATGGTTGAGGCTTCCAAAGCTGGAATTCTTGCCACTGTGGAGCCTATGGTGGCAACGATAATCGGTATCGTATTCTTCTCGGAACAGCTTACGATTTTTTCAGGTCTCGGAATACTTTTGATACTGGTTGCGGTCATAATTCTTAATCTGAAAAAGAAAGATTCGAAATATGGAAAAAACTAAAGGAAAAAATAATAAAACAGCTGCCATTATTTTTCTGATTCTGATGATTGCAGCCTTAGTGGGAACCGTTTCAACACTTACAAGCGGTGTTGTCGTAACGGGACTTACTGTTTACGGGTTTAAGAGTGCAAAAAAGATGCTCAACAATTTTAATCAGCCTGCAGTATCGGCCCCACAGCCCGCAGGTGATAAAGTGGCATTTAAGAATGACAGACTTGATTTGGGATTAAGAAGCGACGGGTGCTATTATTCGATTATCCGAATGGTTGACGGTACGGGTTATCCTATGGATGACGGGGAATTTGTTGTTCTGAAAAAATCAGGCACGAATCCTGTGGTTCAATATTATTCGTATAATGCGGAAGCCGGTCAAAGAAGTGCATATCTTATAAGTTACGGTTTATATACGGATGATTTTTCGGATATGATAGATATCGTTACCGTTGCGAATCATCCTGAGATTTTTCAGGACAAAACGAATCTGGAATTTAAAATCATTGATCTGGATAACGATATCATAAAAACGCCGCTTGATTATCAAAATGAGAAGGATGCAGCTCTTGGTGATGTGTTTGTCCGTATTCTTGGTTACATCATTGTCCTTATTGTCTGCATTCTGGGCGCAATCCTTGCGGGTATTCAGTTCTTGACTGCTCTGCCTGTGTTTGCTGCATTTATTGTTTTTTTGATTTTGTTTCTTGTGTTTTTATCCAAAGCAAGAAAAGATAGTCTTCCCGAAAAAGTGTGGGATTAGGAAAGATATATTCTGGTCGGATATTTAAAGCGAAACGAAATCAGATACATTAAGAAAATGATTAAAGAATTCAATGAGTGATGAAAGTAAAAGGCCGCTCGTTCATTTTTCTCCTGCAAAAGGATGGATGAACGATCCGAACGGGCCGGTATTTTATAAAGGCGAATATCATCTGTTTTTCCAGCATAACCCCGATAATGTATTTTGGGATAACATGCACTGGGGACACGCTGTTTCAAAAGATCTTATGCACTGGGAAGAGCTTCCGATTGCGCTTTTCCCCGATGAGCAGGGAATGATTTTTTCGGGCTCTGCTTTCGTGGATAAAGACAATGTCTCGGGCTTTGGAAAAGAGGATTCACCCGCACTTATTTTGTTTTATACATCGCACGATCATAAAACAATGCGGGAGATGCAGTGTCTTGCATATACGATGGACGGAAAAGAGTTTTTTAAGTATGACAAGAATCCTTTGATAGCAGGGAAAGAACATACTCCCGCGAGGGATCCGCATGTTTTTGAAAATAAAATAATCGGCGGATATTCTCTATGTTATACAACGGAAGATGCGGTAGTTTTTTATCATTCGACGAATCTTTTAAACTGGGAAAAGACGGGAGAGTTCAGACTTCCCGAATATGCGCTTAAAGGTATGATTGAATGCCCGTGCATGCTTGAATTTGAAAAGTTTGTACTTATGATGAGCATGGATGTGCCTGAGACAGAGTTTAATAAATTCCCGAAAGAGGCTAATGCGCATTCGCGCACCATGCAGTATTTTGTCGGAGATTTTAACGGTCTTACATTTACGGCGGATAAAGAACAAAGCGAAGTCCTGCTCGTGGATTACGGTGATGACTTTTATGCGGGAACAGTCTTTTCAAATGTAAAAGAAAAAATCCTGATTGCGTGGATGGGCGATTTTTCCGAAGAAGCGAAAGCGGTAAGAACCGAAGCGGAAGGGTTTAAGGGAATTTTAAGTTTTCCGAGAAAGTTGGATTTGAAAAAGACGGAAAAGGGTTACAGGTTGCATCATGAATTTTATCCCTGTCCTAAGGGAGAAGAGGGTATTGAATTTGTATCAAACGAAGAAGGCAATTTTTTATCCGACAGAATTATTTTTGAGAGCATAAAAGAAAACGGATTTTTACCCGCAACGAATTACAGGGTAAACTGATTTTATGGGGGAGTAATATGAAATACGGAGAAAGTAGTTTTGATATTATTTATCTGATTTTTGCGATTACGGCAGGAATAATTATTCTTGCAAAACGCAAAGACGCGATTGGAAAACTGATGGGCAGCGCAGCTCTTATTTTAGGAATCGGTGATGCTTTTCATCTGGTACCGAGAGTTTTAAATTATTTCGTTGAAGCTGATTTTAATTTCTGGCTCGGCTTCGGCAAACTGGTTACTTCGATAACGATGACGATATTTTATGTACTGGTTTATCGGCTCTGGGTTAAAGCCTATGATGTAAAAGAATCAAAGCCTTTTGCGATTTATTTTTATATCTTTGTGGGATTAAGAATTGCATTGTGCCTTTTCCCTCAAAACCGCTGGTTTACAAACAACTCGCCTCTTTTATGGGGAATAATAAGAAACGTTCCGTTTGTGATAGTCGGAGCGATGATAGTTGTGATTTATTTTATGAAGCGTAAAGAAGATAAGGCTTTTAAACTTATCTGGCTCCTCGTGCTTCTTTCATTTGCATTCTACATTCCCGTTACAATCGGCGCTTCGTTTGTTCCGATTTTAGGTGCGCTGATGCTTCCGAAGACGGTTTGCTATATGCTTATGATGATTTGTTTTTTAAAGAAAGCAAAGGAGTAGAATAAATGGGACATAAACCTGAAAACGTTGAACTTACAATTTTATGCCTGATACAGGACGGCAACAGGTTACTGCTTCAAAACAGAATAAAAGAAGACTGGAAAGGATATACTTTTCCGGGCGGACATGTTGAGCCGGGAGAATCCTTTGTGGATGCCTGTAAAAGAGAAATGAAGGAAGAGACGGGACTTGATATTTTAAATCCCTCTTTGGTCGGAATTAAGCAGTTTCCGATAGATGGCGGAAGATATGTGGTGCTTTTGTTTAAGGCAACCGAATTTACCGGCGAAGTGGTATCTTCCGAAGAAGGCGAGATGGAGTGGATTGAGGCGGATTGCCTTTCTGAAACAAACACCGTGGAAGATTTTATGGATCTTTTAAAAGTTATGCAAGATCCGGCACTTACTGAGTTTCAGTATATAATCGAAGACGGGCAGTGGATAGCGTATCTTAAGTAATTAAAGGAATGGCGAATGGGTAATAAAGAAAAGAAAATTGCAGAGCTTAAATCAAAGAAAAAAGGCGATATTATTATCGCTGCGGTTTTTCAGTTATTTCCGCTTTTAAGTATATTTTTTATAGCTGTCGGTGTCATTAACAGGGGAGAGACCGTCAATACAATTATCTGCCTGGTATTGGGCTTTCTTCCCGCCGAAGTGATTGCGCTTCTGCTCTTTTTGGATGTAAAGAAATGTAAGAAACTGATAGCTGCGGAAGAGGCCAGACCTTACGAGCCGCCGGCAGAATATGCGAAAACTCTGTATAATAACGACGGGTATACATACAATACCGCACGCGAATTTTACCTCGCTCAGACCGGCAGGAATCCGAAGAAACTTACGCGCGAGGATGAAAACGCAGTCTGGGAATATGCATATGATGATTTTGCGTATCTTTTAATGTGGATAATTGAAAATAATTTCTACCAGACCTCGAAAGATAATGATGAGGACACCGCAGCTGAGATAAAAGAATT
>JAGCVT010000048.1 GCA_017962225.1 Lachnospiraceae bacterium | reverse complement strand
TGAATAAAGCTCCTTTATGTCTACAAGCGATTCGTACAAAGCAAGCATGTCCTTGTAATCCTTGTCAGAAATCTTGTAAATATCCTTTAATAACTTGAATGACTCGATTAAGGGAAGCGACCACCAAAGCTGTGAACGCTGTCCGAAAACTACGCCGATGTTCTGCGCATTGGCTGTTCTGTTCTTGTAAGGAATTCTTCCGTTTACGAGGATTTCTCCGCCAGAAGGCTGCAAAACACCTGTCATCATTTTGATGGTGGTAGATTTGCCTGCACCGTTGGGTCCAAGGTAACCTACGATTTCGCCGGGTTTTATATTCATCGACACGTTATTTACGGCTTTGATTATTTTGTAATCTCTTGAGAAAAGATCCTGAAAACTGCCCTTTAAGCCTTCATGTCTGTTTAAAACTTTAAATTCTTTATCTACATTTTTAAGTTCGATTACGTATTCCATTTTTATCTTCCTTTTTATTTGAATTTCTTAACCATCAGTATGTCGTCCGCATATGTTCCGTCGTCATACTTATTCGCATCGGGACGCCTTCCGGTCTCTACGAAGCCGAAGGTTTCATACATATGCTTTGCGCGATCGTTATGCTCGATTACGATTAACTCTGCCTGCTCTATTCCAAGCTTTTCAATCTCTTCAAGCATTGCGCCAAACATTACTTTGCCGACACCCTGTCCTGTAAACTTTTGTAAAAGAGCGATGCCTACGCTTACACGATGCGCATATCTTCTGCTGCCTGAAACCTTCTCAAACGAGCAGTTTCCGACATGTTCTCCGTCCAAAAATCCGAGTATCAACATTCCGCTGTCGGAATCTCTGTGGCTGTTGATAAATGCAAGCTCATCCTCAAGAGATAAATCCATTTCATCGCCCTCGGCCATTAAAAATCTTGTTTCTCCGCAGGCCTTTTTAATATACTGACGAAGCATCTCCGCGTCTTCTTCTCTGGGTGCTCTCATAATAAGTTCTTTTCCGTTTATCTCAAATGTTCTTTCTTCAAATATCATTTTCTTATCTCCTTATCTCTCATAAAAGAATTAAACCTTTATTTATCCTGCTTTAAATAGCAGTATTCGTAGACCTTTTTATATCCTAATTTCTTATAAAGATTTACTGCTACGTCGTTATCTTTTATGACCTGTAAATACGAATACTTTGCGCCCATTTCCTTTGACTTAAGGATTGCCGCCAGGCAAAGTTTCTTGCCGAGGCCTAAACCACGGTATTTCTTATCCACGATTACGTTATGCAAAAGACTGTATTCGCCTTCGATTGCACAGGATGCGACTGCTGCCACCTTACCTTCATGCATTAATGTGACATACAATTTTGTAACCTTTGTATTCGCATGAAACTGCTTGTAGGTTTCTATCTTTTTTTCATCCGTAAAGCCTTCGAATTCGAAGTACGGATCAAACCATTCTGCCGGCTCGTCGCTAAAGATTACATCCTTGAAAGCTTCTGAGTTTTCTTCAATTCCCTCGTCGGATAAAACTTTTGCAAACTCTTCGCTGTCGGTATCAAGGATCATAACATCGGACGGTGTTACCACCTTGTATCCTCTGTGTAAAAGGTATTCGGATAATTCCTTGTCAGCATCTGTCACCTTAAAATTGCATGGCAGACCCTGCGCTTTGTAAAGATTCTCACAATAAACAACCTTATCTTCCAGTCGCTTGGTCGAATCTTCATATACACTGACCGAGTTGGCACGTCCTGTATAGCCGTTACCGAAACGCATCTCCCAGCCGTCATATTCATGTGTTTCAAAAGCCACCCATCCGTTTGCGGCTTTCTTTTCCAAAGTCCTTATTTCATCTATCTTCATGTTTTCACCTTATCTTTCCTAAATATGCTTCCCGCCTAACCGTTCTCTTAAGCGGGAAAGCTTTTATCTCGTCCACTTGTAAAGCTGTGCGTAAATTCCGTTCTTTGCCATCAGCTCATCATGCGTACCTGTCTCTTCGATACCTTTTTCCGTGAGAACCAAAATTCTCTCGGCGTTCTTTATCGTCGATAATCTGTGCGCGATAACGAACGTGGTTCTGTTGTGTGCGAGCTTTTCAAGCGATTCTTTTACGATGTTTTCACTTTCATTATCGAGTGCACTTGTCGCCTCATCGAAAATAAGAATCGGCGGGTTCTTTAAGAACACTCTGGCAATCGAAAGTCTCTGCTTCTGACCGCCGGAAAGCTTGACACCTCTCTGACCTATATCAGTATCGTATCCGTTAGGAAGGCTTTCTATAAACTCATGCGCATTCGCAAGTTTTGCGGCTTCAACGACTTCTTCTCTCGTTGCGTCGGGCTTTCCGTAAAGGATATTTTCATAAACGGTTCCTGCAAAAAGATATACATCCTGCTGCACGATACCGATGTTGTCTCTTAAGCTCTTAAGCGTCACATCGCGGATGTCCTTGCCGTCGATGCTGATACTGCCATTTGTAACCTCATAAAATCTTGGAATCAGACTGCAGAGAGTCGTCTTTCCGCCGCCCGAAGATCCTACCAAAGCCACATATGAGCCTGCTTTGACATCAAGATTGATATGTCTTAAAACTCTGTGTGCGCTGTCTTTATACTTAAACGAAACGTCTTCAAATCTGATGTCGCCTTTTACGTCTTTTAGTTCGACTGCATCGGGTCTGTCTACGATATCAGGCTCAATATCAAGGATTTCCATGAATCTCTCGAAGCCCGAATAGCCGTTTTGGAACTGCTCCGTAAAATCGATAAGCGTTCTTATCGGATCGGTGAAAATATTAATGTATAAAAGAAATGTTACAAAATCCGATACTTCAACTATCTTTTTGGCCATCAGCACGCCGCCCGCCATAATAACCACTATGTTTATAAGGAGCGTAAATGCCGTCATTCCCGAATGGAAAAAGCCCATGTAGAAATAGCTGTGTCTCTTGGCTTTAAGGAACGCATCGTTTCCTAACTTAAATTTGCCTTTTTCGATATCCTCGTTCGCAAAGGATTTTACGACTCTGATACCCGATAAGTTATCTTCAATCTGTGTATTGATATCCGCAATCTTTACTCTGTTTTCCTTAAACGCTCTTTTCATGCGCTTGTTTAAGATGAATGCAAACGCAAACATAAAAGGAAGAAGTATGAATGCGGCGAGTGTCAGATATTTGCTGATGCAGAATAAAATAACGAATGCGCCGACTATCTTTATAAAGGAAATTGCAATATTTTCCGGTCCGTGATGCAAAAGTTCCGTTATATCAAAAAGGTCGCTTGTGATTCTACTCATAAGCGACCCGACTTTTTGCTCATCATAAAACGAAAACGATAGTTTTTGGTAATGCGCAAATATTTCCGATCGCATATTGTATTCCATCTTCGCACCCATAACGTGGCCGACATAAGAAATGTAATAATTTGCCGCAAGCTGAACTGCAACTAAAACAATCAGGATAATCCCTATTGTAATTACCTGTTTGAGCGCGGTTTCAGAATCCATGGTATGGACGTTGACGGTAATATATCTGACTGCAAGAGGAATAATCAGACTAATAGCGGAAGCAAGAAATGCAAAGAACATATCAAGCATAAAAGTTCCGATATATGGCTTATAGTAGCTAATCATCTTTAATAAATTTCTTCTCATTTCTTTCCTCCTTCCTTAAATTCCTCGCTTTTGACTCTTTATGGTTTGAAAGTATATTACACACGGAAAAATAATAATACCCCGTATTTTTCGCAATTTTATAACAATTTTACACAAAAGTAAACAAAAGATTTTTTTACCATAAAAAAACATCCGAAAAGAGTGTTCTTTTCGGATGCCTTTTTTACGTTATTTTACCTATATTTTAGAAGAAATCGTATATGCTTGTAACGTTTCCGAAGGAAATAACATTATCGGAATTTTTCTTGGTAAATTGTTTGATAAGACTCGCCTCATCCACATTCTGGTTGTCCACAAGAAGATTAACCTCGCTTACATCTTCTCTTAATGCGAACACATATGCCTTGTAATAATGGTAACCTTCAAGGTAAGGGCCGACATATTGGGACTTGTTAAGTGCGCCCGCATCTATGTGGTTATCTTTTACGATGCCGTAGCCCTGCAGATGGTAATTGCCTTCGTCAAGATCGACGAGCAAAACAGCGTACTGGGTAGCACCTTCGACCTTTTCCCATGAAAGCTCGGGACTTACATTTCCCTTTGTGGAAGCAATTTCTTTTTTCCATCCGCCATAAAAGATACTCTCACTGGTTACTTCAAATGTATCTATATAAGCAACCTCAGGATCGCCACCTGTTGCGTAATCAAAGTATGAACTTGTAATATAAGTGCTTCCCTCACCCGGCGTAAAATATTCTTCGCCCGCATCTGTTACTATCTTAAAAGATATTTTACCTTCGTCGTTTACAATGCCTTCCATGCAGGAGAATTCAACTTCTGCCTTTTCATCTAAGGCTATATATTCAAGGGTTCCTTTAAAGTTGGTTCCGATTTTGGTTTCAAGGATACTTGCATCATCATTCATTAAAGGAGTTATGATGTTAAGATTTTTTCTGAATGCAACGTACATTTTTCCGTCGTTTGGCAATTCATCAGCGAAAAGCTTTGATAATTTTTCTGTTTCGGCATCATCGCATTCCCATGCACTTCCGTTAAGTTCGCTTTTTTCAACATCCCACTCTGTCCATTCGTTAGAGATAAGTTTCCATGTGTCGCCGTCCTCTTCGAAACAAGCATTGCATACGATATACTGCGGTCCTTTTCCCGAGATATTTTGGGGAACAATTTTATATTTTACGTTGTCAAGTTTAGTATCGCCTTCTTCAACAGCATGTGATAAAAGAATCATTCCCTCGTAATAATCTTTTCTTAATTCGCTGACAACAAGTTCTATCGGCGCACCTTCGGATTCATCGTAATTTTCACTGACCTTGCAGAGATCCTCAAAAATATATGAATTGTCTGTCTCGATTACAATCGGTTCTTCCTCCACGGTTAATTCTTCTGCGTTTATGCCGTTAGCCGATAAAAGATTATCGCTTTCTTCTTTTACGGTGCTTTCAGCTTCCGCTTCAACAGTTTCGATTTCTGCACTGTTTAAATCACAGCCTGATAGGAACAAAACTCCGGTGATTAAAAATGAACATACATAAAATATTTTTCGCATGATAAAACCTCCGTTTATATCTCTCCTCATTTTTCACGTCGCAAATGAATGCTTTCGTCTGTCAATTCTTTACGGTTCGAAAGTATAATCCGGAGAAATTCGAAATAATACCCTGTATTTTTCGCATTTTTATAACAATTTTACACCTCGGAAAAATATTGTTATAATTGGTGTATAATGACGGTGTGAAAAATTTTTTGAAACGCTTTATTTGCAGCGCTTTCGAGACGCGTGTAAAAATGTTATAAAATCGCAGTTCAAAAAATGCCCGTTATTTTACACTTGGAGGATAATTTCTTTTATGATTGAAGAATGGAAAGGCTTTATACAGAAACGAACCAATGGCTCGGAAAGGGTCAACTATGATGACCCGAATTTCCCATCATATGTTTACAGAGGATATGTTTACCCGTCGTCGACCTGGGCGAACGATCCGCATTATCACGATGATGTGGAGCTTTTAACCGTCACGAACGGATATCTTTCCTACAGTATCAACAGTAAGGAAATCCCCGTGGAAGAGGGCGATACGATATTCGTCAATTCAAGGCAGATTCATTTTAACAAGCCCAAACGCCCTGAGAGAACGGATTATGTCATAGCAATTTTTCACCCGAGGATACTTTGTGCTTCGAATGTGGTGGAAAACAAATACATCAAGGCCGTAACGGACAACCCCAACATCCCTTATATCAGATTTAAAAGCACGGAAGAAACCGGCAAGCGAATCTACGACATCATGATGGATGCTCCAAACTACATCGGAAATGAGTTTATGCTGACAAAGTACTATTACGATATCTGGGAACAGGTCATTGCGGCCTGCGGCAGTCTCGAATACAACAGC
>JAGCVT010000047.1 GCA_017962225.1 Lachnospiraceae bacterium | reverse complement strand
TTTCCTTTGCCATTAGATTATTCCTCCTATCTAAAAATCAAGTGACAATTTTATTATCGCAATATCTTTTCTGTTAAAACTTATTTCTTTATCTTCAACGGTTATCGTTACCGTATTCTGATCAAACGCTTTTAAAATACCGGTGAATTCTTTCTGCTTATCAATTGGCTTGAAAAGTTTTACATCCACGCTTTCACCGATTGCCTTTTCAAAATGAATGTCTTTTTTTAGCTTTCTTCCAAGTCCGGGTGAAGATACTTCAAAGATGTAAGTTTCTTCAATGTAATCTTCTTTATCGAGTATCTCGTTGAACGCTCTTGAAACTTTTTCGCAGTCGTCGATTGTTACACCGCCTTCTTTGTCGATGTAAACTCTTAAGTACCAGTCGTTGCCTTCTTTTTCAAAATCCACGTCATAAAGTTCAACACCCGCATCTTTTAGGATATCTACAATAAGTTCCTTCGTTTTGTTTTCGTAATCTTCGTGTTTTGCCATATAAAACCTCTTTTATATTTGACATAAAAGAAAGTGGGTTTTTGACGACCCACTTCAGTAATTTACCTTATGCAACACTTATGTTAACACAAAAAATATAAAAGTCAAGCATTTATCCGCATTTTGTGGTATTATTACAGCATGGACGAAACATCAAAGCTTCAGGCTTATGACAATTACAAAGAAATATACGAGCATGTAAACAGCGACTATCCTCTAGCCGTTTATTTTGTCAAGCCTGACGAATACTTTTTGAATAACGTTCCGTGGCACTGGCACGAAGAAATCGAAGTTGATGTTGTAAGGGAAGGAAACGCCGTATACACAATCGGTGATGACATCATAAAAGTTCCCGCAGGAAACGCCATCATCATTAAGAGTGACGTCTTCCATTCGATAAAATCCGAAGACGGTGAATGCACTATCATTTCGATTATTTTTTCATCAAGCATTCTTTTCTCGGAAAACGTATCATCGATGAGCATGTCTTATCTGACTCCTTTTTCGAAGATGCCCGCCAAAGCCAAATTCATCAATCCTTCCGACAGAGTCGGCAAGGCTTTGTTCTCGTACATTGAAGACATCATCGATTACAACCTAAGCAGGGAGTACGGTTACGAACTTTTAACCAAGTCTGCGCTCTATCAGTTCTGGTTTTTACTCGTAAAAGATATGCCTCATAAAGAATTCACCAGAAAGAATGTAGAAAACATTTCAAAAACAAGTCTTGATGAAGAACGCATAAAAGATGCGATTATGTTCATACAGAAAAACTATTCCGACAATATCGCTTTAGAGGATATTGCGGACAGCATTCATATTTCAAAGAGCGAATGCTGCAGACTCTTTAAAAGAACCATCGGTCTTACGCCTTTTGAATATCTGACAAGATTCAGAATTCTTCAGGCGTGCGATATTATGATTAAAAGCCAGAGAAACGACGAATCCATTTCCTATCTCGCAGGCATCGTCGGCTTTAATTCCGCGAGCTATTTCAACAAACTCTTCAGGGAATACGTTGGCTGTACACCCACTGAGTTTCGTAAGAAATCAAAAACCGAACGAAGAGATAAGCTCTCACCGTTCGGCATGTCTTTTTCGCATATTTAATTCTTTTGTTTCACACTTTAATTTCCGTACTCTACAAATCTGTCCTTACCGAGGGACTTTGCTTTTTCGAGTGCTTCTTCGGCCTTTTTGTAAAGCGTAGCGAAATCTTTTCCGTCCTCAGGATAGTAAGAAACGCCGATTGAACACGAAATCTTTATTTCCTCACCGCCTTTAATGTAAGGCTTTCTGACGGTTTCATTTAACTGCATCGAACGCATCTCTGTCGCGTCCTTGGTCGTATTTTTCATAAATACGATAAATTCGTCTCCGCCGATTCTTCCCTTTATATCGCTGTCACGATATGCTCTCTTAAGCACTGAACCAAAGTACTTGATAAAATCGTCCACTGCATCGCCGTGGTCAAGTGAGAACTTCGTAAAATCATCGCAGTCAATCATTACGAATGCATGCAGTTCGTTATCTGCGCAGCCGCTCATAAAATCGGTGATGGTTTCGGTTACCGCATCTTTGGTTAAAAGACCTGAAACCGCATCTCTTGCCAAAGCTTTGGAAGTGTCCGCAGGCTTTGCTTTGTTCTCTATGGTCTTTAAATAAAGCTCCTGATTCATGCGGTTGATTTCCTGCTGGGAAACAACCATTTCGGTCATATCAAAGAGCACTCCGTATACATTCTCGGAACCGTCGTTTTCCACGACAAGTCTTCCCTGAAATGCCATAAATCTTTCGCTCTCTTCCATGATGCTCTTGACTCTGAAGTTCGCATCACAGAAATCATCCAGTCCAAACTGGCCTTCTATAAGTTCTTTTACGTATTTTCTGTCTTCCTTGTAGATAAACATTTCAAAAGAATTGAAATATCTTTCAAGAAATGCTTTTTCCGAAAGACCGAAAAGATTTAAAAGACCGTCAGATACGAATACAAACTTATACGTCTTTCTGTCAAAGACGAAAAACGCACCGGGTATTCTGTTCATTAAATCCATTGATTCACTAATCATGTATAACCCCTCCGGTAATAAGTCAGCTTAATAATCAGCCTTCCTGCTCGTTTAACTTAACCAGCTTTGCAGCCTGGTCCGCAGCGATGCAGGCATCGAGTATTTCCCCTATATCCCCGTTCATAATCTTGTCGAGTTTGTAAAGTGTCAGATTGATTCTGTGGTCGGTTACTCTTCCCTGAGGGAAGTTGTAGGTACGAATCTTTTCAGATCTGTCACCCGTACCGATCTGGCTCTTTCTAAGTTCAGCTTCCGCATCATGTGCCTTCTGCTGTTCAAGATCGTAGAGTTTTGCTCTAAGCAAAGCAAAAGCCTTTGCCTTATTCTGAATCTGAGACTTTTCAGTCTGTGAATAAATAACAATACCTGTCGGATAGTGAGTAAGTCTTACCGCAGAGTCCGTTGTGTTGACGCACTGTCCGCCGCAGCCCGAAGCACGCATAACGTCGATTCTTATATCCGCTTCGTTAATCTCTACTTCAACTTCCTCAACTTCAGGCATTACAGCTACCGTAACGGTAGATGTATGAATTCTGCCGCCCGACTCCGTTTCGGGAACTCTCTGTACTCTGTGTACGCCCGACTCGTATTTAAGCTTCGAATATGCACCGTTACCGGTGATCATAAATTCAACTTCCTTCATACCGCCGATACCGATTTCATCCACGTTGACGGTTTCAACCTTCCATCCCTGGCTCTCGGCATAATGAACATATAATCTGTACATCTCGGCTGCAAAAAGTGCCGCTTCGTCTCCGCCGGCACCCGCTCTGATTTCCACGATAACGTTCTTGTCATCGTTAGGGTCTTTGGGCAGAAGAAGAATTTTTAATTTCTGCTCAAGCTCTTCAACGCTGGCCTTTGCCTCGTTTAATTCTTCCTTAAGCATTTCCCTCATTTCCTCGTCGTTTTCCGCTTCGAGCATTTCAAGGGAATCTTTAATTGTTTCATTTGCTTTTTTATATTCTTTGTATGCTTCAACAATCGGTGTGAGGTCACTCTGTTCCTTCATAAGTGCTCTGAAACGAGCCTGATTGTCCGTAACGCCGGGAGACTGTAATTCTCCCATCAGTTCCTCAAACCTGATAAGCAGATCCTCAAGTCTGTCAAACATTTCTTTATCCTTTCAGTACGGCCGAAACAACTCTGTTTAAGCCGTTTAAATCCTTAATAACTCTAATTCTTTCGTAACCGTTTTCTCTTAAAAGAGAACTGACGCTTTCGCCCTGATCGAAACCGATCTCCATCATCAGCAGTGCGTCTTTATTCAAGTATCCTTTAGCTTTATCGGCTATAATCCTGTAAAAATCAAGTCCGTCCTCTCCTCCGCACAATGCGTTATAGGGTTCATATTCTTTTACCTTTTCATCCAGTCCTTCTATAACCTCTCTCGGTATATAGGGAGGATTGGACACTATCACATCAAATCTTCCGTCAATGTTTTCAAACATATCGCTTTCGATAAACGTTACATCAAGCGAAAGATTTTCTTTATTCTTTTTCGCACACGCAAGCGCTTCTTTGCTTATATCGCTCGCAAATACGCATAAATCGTTTCTTTCATGTTTTACGGAAAGCGCAATGCATCCGCTGCCGGTGCAGAGGTCCAAAAGCTTTGCACCTTTGGGTGCTTCTTTTATGATTTCTTCAACCAGCACTTCCGTATCAAAGCGCGGTATAAGTACCGAGGGATTGCAGAAAAATTCAAGACCGTAAAAGAAAGTCTTTCCGGTAACATACTGCACGGGTTCTCCCGAATTTCTTCTTTCGATAAGAGAAAAGTATTTATCTTCCTCTTCCTTTGAAAGCGGCCTCTCGGGATGTGCAAACAAATCATTTCTTGCAGTTCCCATTACGTACTCAAGAAGAATCGCGCACTCAATATCCGCTTCGTCGGAGACGATGCGTTTTCTTCCTTCATCGTAGGCTTCTCTATAAGTCATCCGAATCAAGCCCCAGTCGTTTAAATATCTCATCGTATTCATCGTCGAGCATACGGTTGAATGCGTCTGTATCCTTTAAGGTAAGACGGCCGTTCTCATCGATGATGTTGTCAAAATCGATATCTTCTTCGTCATCGAATTCGTTCTTTTCTTCTTCCTCAGTATTGATATATACTCTTGCCTTAACTCCGCCCTGAGGCATAACTTCCTTGATATTGTCAAGGCTGTCAGGCATGGGAATGCTTTCGATTTCCTTGCTGAACAAAGGTACGTTTCCTTCTTCGTACTCTTCTTCTTTCTCTGCCAGAACACTTTCGTCTACGGGTTCGAACTGCATTGTATTCTCGTCTACTTCTTCGTCTTCGGGATCGAATCCGTAATCATCCATAAAATCAATACTTACAGGTTGCGTCTTTTCCATATCCTTCGCCTTTATTACAAATTCTGAAACTTCTTCCTCTTCAATATTATCATATATTTCTTCTTCGGCATACTCGACGGGCTCTTCTACATATTCTTCGACGGGTTCTTCCGCATATTCCTCGACGGGCTCTTCTTCGTATTCCACAAATTCCTCGTCCTCGGGATAGTTTACATAATATTCGCCATTCTCATCGACGTAATACTCTTCTTCCTGATTTTCGAATTCATATTCGCCATTTTGGTTGACATAATATTCTTCGTACTCTTCGTCACCGCTGACGGTAATGAATTCACCGTTTTCATCCATATAGTAATTATCGTTTTCTTCACCGTATTCGCTCTGAAGAAGTTCTTCGTCGACTCTTGCGTATTCTTCCTCAATTTCCTTCTCAAGCTGCTGCTCCGCAAGAAGCGCATCCACCGCTTCTAGCGCATCTTTTTTGTCAAGGCGGAAATCCGTAGACGAAAACTTATCCGGGAAATTAATTACAAGGAACTCTCTCCAGTCAATAACGGCATCCAGAGAAGCCATTGCGGTTGTAATCATTTCATCATCCGGGCGAAGTGTTGAAAAGATCTGGAAGAGCATGCTCGGTGCAGTAAGTATTTTCAGGAAAATACAGTCCGGAAGACTTGAAATTAAAACGTAAAGCTCATAAAAGAGACCTGTAGCCAAAGGAATGTATATAAGCCTGAAAAGAAGTCTTAAAGGAACCGAATCTATTCTAACAAATATGAAAAGAATTATTGATATAAAAACACAAAAAGCAATGTAGTTGGTCGTACATCTGGGGAAAAACCTGGATGATGCCGCTACATTTTTATAAGTAAGCTTTCTGCCTCGTTCAATACAGTTGATACATTTGTGTGCCGCTCCGTGATACTTCATCATTCTTCTTACGTCTTTAAATAAGAGGAATGCCGTAAGATAAAGCAGCAGAATTAAAATCGATGCGGCAAATTCGATAATATGCAGAACCGATTTATTGATGATATATTTTCCGAGATACTCTGAAAGCAAGAAAGGAAAGAACGTTACAAAAAAGAAACAGATAACAAAGGAAATACAGGCGGTACCCATGGTAACAATCATATTGATATGCTTACCGAAGATCCTTCTTAAAACCCTGTCGATAAAAGTTTCTTTAGTCGTATCGTTTCCGAATGCATCTGCAGTAAATTCTAAAGATTCAAGTGCAAGGAAAATGGTATTAGCCAACACAAAAATACCTCTGACAAACGGAATCTTGTAAATCAGTCTGTCAGGGTTAGCCTGTGCATTCTTTACAACTGTCTGAAGCTCGCCGTCACTCTTTCTGAATTCGAGCGCGTATTTGTTCTGATTCTTAATAAGAACGCCTTCGAACAATGACTTTTCGGTCAGACCGCTGCTATGTTTTTTTCTCCTTCTTTTTTTCCTGCCCATGGTATCTCCGCAATTAGCCGTATTAAATATCGCATAATAATAGAAAAGGTTGAGATATCATATACCTCAACCTCTTTAACACAACTATTTGCTTTCCACACCGTACTTCTTATTAAACTTATCGATACGGCCACGAGCCTGTGTGGCTTTCTGCTGTCCTGTGTAGAAAGAGTGGCACTTCGAACAAACTTCTACGTGAATATCTTTCTTTGTGGAACCTGTTACAAATGTGTTTCCGCAGTTACAGGTCACTGTCGCCTGATAGTACTCAGGATGAATTCCTTCTCTCATTTCAACTCACCTCTCTATATTGAATTCCATAAATTTCACAAAATGCTTGATAATTATATCACGGTGATTTTCTTTATGCAAGA
>JAGCVT010000046.1 GCA_017962225.1 Lachnospiraceae bacterium | reverse complement strand
TAAAATACTAATGTTGCAAAACAAAGCAGAGTATCCGCTCTCACCCGACGACAATTGCGTTTTCGGCGTTAATATTTGAAAGTTAGCAAAGAGCTTTTTTATATTATTGAGTGGATATTGTGTCCACTCAATTTTTTTTCGAAACTTATGTACGGAGGAATATGAAGAACAACGACTATATTATTAACGATCAGATCAGAGACAGTGAAGTGAGAGTTATTTCAGAGGAAGGAGAAATGCTCGGAGTAATGCCTACCGGCACTGCTATGCAGAGAGCAGAGGATTTGGGACTTGATTTAATCATGATTTCCCCGAATGCGAATCCGCCCGTATGTCGTATTGAAGACTTCGGAAAATTCAAGTACGAACAGCTTCGTAAAGAGAAAGAGAACAAGAAGAAACAGAAAGTAACCGAAGTTAAGGAAATCCGTTTCTCGCCCAATATTGATACAAACGATTTCAATACCAAGATGAACGCGGCAAGAAAGTTCCTTACAAAAGGTGAAAAGGTTAAAGTAACCGTAAGATTCAGAGGTAGAGAAATGGCTCACGGAGTTCCTACCGCAAAGAAGCTTCTTGAAGATTTTGCAAACGGACTTTCAGATGTTTCCACTCTTGAAAAAGAGGCAAAGATCGAAGGCCGTTCGATAGCTATGGTTTTGGCTGAGAAAAAGTAACAGTTAAAATATATTTTACTTAAGGAGGACATTAGTTATGCCTAAAATGAAGACATCCAGGTCTGCTGCAAAGCGTTTTAAACTTACAGGAACAGGAAAATTAAAAAGATCTAAAGCTTATAAGAGCCATATCCTTACAAAGAAGTCTACAAAGAGAAAAAGAAACCTTAGACAGGCTGCAGTTACAGACAGCACAAATGTAAAGAATATGAAGAAGATTTTACCTTACATTTAAGGAAAGAGAGGAAGTAAAAAATGGCTAGAATAAAAGGTGGCTTAAATGCCAAGAAAAAACATAACAGAGTTTTAAAGCTTGCTAAAGGATACAGAGGAGCAAGATCAAAACAGTATCGTATAGCTAAACAGTCCGTTATGAGAGCACTTGCTTCTTCTTATGCCGGACGTAAGGAAAACAAGAGACAGTTCAGACGTCTCTGGATTGCACGTATCAACGCTGCTGCAAGAATGAACGGACTTTCATACAGCAAATTTATGTATGGTCTTAAGCTTGCCAACATCGACATCAACAGAAAGATGCTCGCAGAGATGGCAGTTAACGATGCAGAAGGTTTTAAGAGCTTATCTGAAATCGCAAAGAGCAAAATCGCTTAATTAAGCTTACTGCTATATAAAAGGATCGCGTGTGCGGTCCTTTTTTAGTGTAAATACTTGACGCGTATGTTATAATCTTTATTTGGATATTAATGTAGTATTTATAAGCATTTGCTACGGAAAGAAGGTAAAATCATGACGAAAATTGATATAGTTTCGGGCTTCCTCGGTGCAGGCAAAACAACATTTATTCAGAAGATGTTAAAAGAAGTGCTGAATAAGGAAAAAGTTGTTCTTATCGAAAATGAATTCGGTGAAATCGGTATCGACGGCGGATTCTTAAAAGAAGCAGGAATTGAAATAAAAGAAATGAATTCAGGATGTATCTGCTGTTCACTCGTAGGTGACTTCGGCGCATCCTTAAAAGAAGTAATAAAGACATATTCTCCCGAGAGGATCTTAATCGAGCCTTCAGGCGTAGGAAAGCTTTCTGACGTTATCAAGGCTGTTGCAGACCTTGAAGCAAAAGAGAATATGACTGACGTTGCCTTAAACGCTGCAGTAGTAGTTGTAGACGTTTCAAAGTGCAAGATGTACATTAAGAACTTCGGTGAATTCTTCATCAATCAGGTTGAAGCAGCTGGAACGATTATTTTATCAAGAACTCAGAATGTTTCCGAAGAGAAGTTAAATGAGGCTGTAGCACTTCTTCGTGAGCATAATGCAAAGGCTACAATCATTACAACTCCCTGGGATCAGTTAACAGGAGAGCAGATTCTTAAGACATACGAAGCAGGAAAAAGCCTCGAAGAGGAACTTCTTGAAGAGATGAAAAAAGAAATGGCTCACAGCCATGGCGAAGAGTGCGACGATCCCGAATGTGAGTGCCATCACCATCATCATGACGATGACGATGATGACGAAGATGAGCATGAACACCATCATCACCATCACCACGACGACGATGACGATGATGACGACGAAGACGAACATGAGCACCATCATCACCACCATCATGACGGTGAAGAATGCGACGACCCCGAGTGCGAATGCCACCATCATCACGACCATGACCATCACCATCATCACCATCACGCTGATGAGGTATTTACAAGCATCGGATTTGAGACAGCTAAATCCTATACAAAAGAGCAGATTAATGATATATTGACCAAACTTGACGATAACGAAACTTACGGTATTGTTCTTCGTTCAAAGGGTATGGTTTATGACAAGGACGGCGGATTCATTTACTTCGATTACGTTCCCGAAGAGAAGAATGTCAGAGCCGGAAGTCCTGAAGTTACAGGTAAAGTCGTTGTAATCGGCTCAAAACTTAACGAAGAAAAGATTAAGGAATTATTCTAATATGAAAAACGTATTTGTTATAAACGGATTTCTGGAAGCAGGAAAGACTGAATTTATCAGATTTACGATAACACAGCCGTATTTTCAGACAACCAACACAACTCTTTTGATTTTATGCGAAGAGGGTGAGGTTGAGATAGAAGAAGAAATTCTTCGTAAAACACACACGGTAGTTGAAGTAATCGACAATAAAGAAGATTTAAACAGCACAACGCTTCTTAATCTTGAGAAAAAACATAAACCCGAAAGAATCATCCTCGAGTATAACGGAATGTGGCAGATGTCGGATTTAAAGATGCCCTGGCACTGGAAATTGGCACAGCAGGTAACAATTATCAATGCGGCCACATTTAACATGTATTTCGCCAATATGCGTTCCCTTATCTCCGATATGGTAAAAAGATCGGAGCTCATTATCTTTAACAGATGTGACGGTCTTAATAAGGATTTACCCACATACAAGAGAAATGTAATGGCTCTTAACCGTAATGCTGAAATAGTATTCGAGGATTCTAAAGGCGAAATCAACACAACGCTTGATGAGGAACTTCCTTTCGACGTAAATGCACCTGTTATAGAACTTGTAGATGAAACATACGGAATATGGTTCTTTGACTGTCTTGATAATCCTGATAGATACGAGGGAAAGACAATAAAATTCCTTGCGAATGTTGTCAAGCCGGATAATATGGAAAAAGGTTATTTAGTACCTGGTCGTTCAGCAATGACGTGTTGTGCTGAGGATATTGCTTTCTTGGGCTTCATATGTAAAACGGATGAGTCAGACAAGTATAAGAAAGGTGATTGGATTACTATTATAGCACAGATTAAGATGGAATTTTGGAAGGACTATAATGGAGTAGGCCCTGTACTATATGCTAAGGAAATTATTCCTGCTAAAGCTCCAAAGGAAGAAGTAATTAACCTGGTATAACTGTGCATTAACACAACAAAAACAAAATACTGTCAGTAAATATTTACAAAAACAGACAATGAATATATAATAAAATAAGTGCTACCAATAACGGTAGGCGGTTGCCCTCCCTAGGAGGGTTTGCAACCTCCAATCCTTTGCGAAAGGAGGGATGCGATATGGTTACTTATTCTGATTTAATTCAAATAGGGATACTCATTATTGCTATGTTAGTTCTCGCTTACGAGATATACAAAGATGCAAAAAAATAACCGCCTGTCCCGCGGTTATTTTGTGGTTATTTAATATAACTTCAATTTAATTCTTTCCGGGCAACCGTCTATCGGTAGCACCTCTTGATTTAAGTATAATATTGCTGTAATAAATGTCAAGCAATTTCAAATTTATAATTCCTGTCTTGTTTTCTCTTCACAGTATTTGCAGCGGTAGATTTCCTTCTTTTCGTCGAGTACGAAAATCTGAGGAAGTTCCTGTTCGATACTGCTAATGCAACGAGGGTTCTTGCATTTGTAGATATTTCTGATTTCTTTGGGAAGAACGAGCTCCTTCTTTGCAACGATTTCGCCGTCTTTTATGACGTTTACAGTGATGTTGTGATCGATTACCGCGAGCACGTCCATATCCATTTCTTCGATATCACATTCTACTTTAAGGATATCTTTTTTACCCATTTTTTCACTTTTGGCATTCATAATCATTGCAACGGTACAGTCTTTTTTATCAAGCTGCAAATGGTGATAAATCGATAAGCTTTTTCCTGCTTTTATATGGTCAAGCACGAAACCTTCATGTATTTTACCAATTTTTAACATTTTGTTTTTCCTTTCAAAACTTCAAAGGTTAACGGTTTCTTTTATGATTTTGAATAATTAAAGTTTTGTTGTATCTATTTCAAGGAGAGTGAGTATTAAAGCCATTCGTACGTATACGCCGTACTGAACCTGCTTGAAATAAACGGCTCTGGGATCGTCATCGACTTCCACGGAGATTTCGTTTACTCTGGGAAGAGGATGAAGTACAAGCATATCATCTTTGGCGAGAACCATCTTTTCTTTGTTTAAGATGTAGAAATCTTTTAATCTTACATAATCTTCTTCGTTGAAGAATCTTTCTCTCTGAACCCTGGTCATGTATAAAAGATCGAGTTTGGGCATTACTTCTTCAAGTGAGATAACTTCTTCGTAAGGAATGTTCTTTTCTTTTAAATTGTCGATTATGTATTCGGGAATTCTTAATTCTTCGGGTGATACGAAAACGAATTTGATGTTATCATACCTTGATAACGCATTGATAAGAGAGTGTACGGTACGACCGAATTTGAGGTCTCCGCAAAGACCGATGGTAAAATCGGAAAGACGACCTTTTAAAGATCTGATGGTAAGTAAATCCGTAAGTGTTTGTGTGGGGTGCTGATGTCCGCCGTCACCTGCGTTAATAACGGGAATGCGGCTGTGAGTTGAAGCAACCATCGGAGCACCTTCTTTTGGATGTCTCATTGCACAAATATCTGAGTAACACGAGATCATTCGGATTGTGTCGGAAACGCTTTCGCCTTTTGCAGCGGATGAAGAAGCGGCGTCCGAAAAACCTAAAACCTCTCCGCCGAGCGAGAGCATCGCGGATTCAAAACTTAAACGTGTTCGAGTACTTGGTTCGTAAAAACAGGTTGCGAGTTTCTTGCCGACACAGGCGTGAGAATACTTTTCCCGGTTTTTCTCAATGTCGTTTGCCAGGTCGAATAACCTGTCGAGTTCTTCGACGGAGAAATCCAGGGGACTCATTAAATGACGCATAAACTATCTCCTCTTAAAATCATTTTTCCTATGATAACACTTCAAACAATTGAAATCAATAAAAATATGTAGTAAAATGACAAAAGATGGAATGTTAGCATACAAAATATGAGGGGGACTATATTCTATGAAAATTATTGCTGCTGATGATGAAACTATTGCTTTGGAAGTTTTGGTTGATTCCATAAAAGAAGCAGAACCCAATGCTGAGGTTATTTCTTTTAAGACAGGAAAAGAAGTACTCGACTATCTTTCGGAAAACACTTGTGACATTTGCTTCTTCGATATCGAAATGAGAGACATGAACGGTATCGAGCTTGCTTATGAAGCAAAGAAGTATAATTCCAAGATTAATATTATCTTTGTTACCGGTTATTCCGAGTATACACAGGATGCATTCGAAGTACGTGCCAGCGGTTATGTTTTAAAGCCTGTTACGGCTGTTAAAATCGCTGAGGAATTAAGAAACTTAAGAAACCCTGTAGAAGAAGACAAGAATAGTTACGATGTTTATGTTAAGACATTTGGTAACTTTGATGTTTATTCAAAAGGCGATCCCATTGTATTCAAGAGATCGAGATCAAAAGAGCTTTTAGCATATCTTATCGACAGAAAAGGCGCAGGGGTTACAAAGAAGGAAATCGCTTCAATACTTTTCCCTAACCAGGACTACGACAGAAAAGTTGAAGACTACATCAACAAGATTTACAGAGAAATGACCAGATCCTTAAATGAAGCTGGACTTGGTGAAGTTGTAGTTAAAAAGAGAAACTATTATGCAATTAATCCCGATAAGATTAAATGTGACAGATATGATTTCGAAAAAGGAAAAACATCTGCCATCAAAGCTTACATGGGAGAATATATGCAGCAGTATTCCTGGGCAACTTTTAAGATTTCCAGATAATAAATTTGGGGGATGGATATGGGTACTGAATTTAATGATGACGAGGAACAGGTAGTTGAGAAAAAGAGATGGGTTCTTTTCGGACTTCCTTTTACCTTCACAAAATATATCGTAAAAAAAGATATCCTGACAATTGAGTCCGGTCTTTTTACAAAGACAGAAGACGACTGCTATATGTACAAAATTCAGGATGTTGAACTGCAGAGAGGCTTTTTCCAGAGACTCTTCGGACTCGGCTGTGTAATCTGCTATACAGGCGATACCACACATCCGAAGCTCTTTCTTCACAATATAAAGAATTCCAAGGAGACTAAGGACTTTATATTAAAATATTCCGAAGAAGCAAGACTTAAGAGAAGAACTCTCAATACATTAAATATCGGAGCTCACGATATCGAGGATATCGGCGAAGACTGTTAAGGATTTAAGGCAGGTTTAGCTACCTGCCTTTATTTATGTGTCAATTGGGGACGGTTCTATTTTGACTTTTTTGATCAATTGGGGACGGTTCCGTTTTGACTTTTTTGAGCAAAATAGAACCGTCCCCGGATGACACTTTTTTGAAAGATATGAAGTATGATGAATGCAGGGAGTGGCTGGAAGAGCGGCGAAAGAAGCTCGGAAGCGTTCCCGGACTTGATGAAGTAAATAAACTGCTTGAAGCGTCCGGAAGACCCGATAAAGGCCTTCCTATAGTTCATATTGCCGGAACAAACGGGAAAGGCAGTATAGGATATCTGTTAGAGCATTCGCTGGCTAACAGTAAGATTAAAGTCGGAAGGTTTTTATCGCCAGCTGTAGTTGATGAGAGAGAAATAATTCTTGTTAACGGTAAACCGGTTCCGAAAACCGTATGGGGGAGAAAACTATCTGAAATTATTGATGTTATCGAAGAAAAGAAATTAAAAGCAACGGCTTTTGAAATAGAATTTGTTTTATCGCTTTTGATATTTAAGGAAACGGATTGCAAAATCGTTATTCTTGAATGCGGAATGGGCGGCAAACTTGATGCAACCAATGCAATCGAAGAGAGTTTGGTTGACATAATTGCATCTATAAGTATTGATCATACAGCCTTTTTAGGAGATACTTTAAAAGAAATTGGTTTACATAAGTTTGGCATCATAAAAGAAACATCAAAGAATGTTGTACTTGCGCCTCAGGACGAAGAGGTTGAGAGTTATTTTGATGATTATGTTAATACATTATGTAAACCCAATAAAGTAAATAATACCAAGAATATAAAAGAGCGAAAAAACAACAGCAAAAAATTATCGAAAGAGTCAAATAAGACTATTAGTAGTAAAAATTTAAAAGATCTTCATATTATTAAAAGCGATAAAAATGCCGCGAAATTTAAAACTTCCGTCAAATCCGGAAATATTTCCCAGGTTTTATCATATAAGAATTATGTAAACCTCAACCTTTCCCTTATTGGAAATCACCAGTGCGACAACGCCATCTGTGTCTTAGATGCTATAGAAGTGCTTAAATCCGAAGGTTTTAAAATCACAGACAACGCAGTAAAGAAAGCATTTGAAAACGCAGTCTGGCCCGGAAGATTTGAAATCATAAAGAATAAGGATAATACATTTATCCTCGACGGCGCGCACAACATGGATGCGGTCGACAGGCTTTTCGAAAACATAAACTTGTATTTTACAAATCGAAACCTGATATATATAATTGGTATGTACAAAGACAAGGCATTCGAAAATGTTATCGAAAAGTATGCATCTAAAGCCAAGGCAATTGTTACGGTAACGCCCAAGGATAAGGCAAGAGCTCTCGAGGCTTTTGAACTTGGAAAAATCATAAAAGATTTTAACGAAAACGTTACTGCAGCAGATTCTTACTTTGAAGCACTTGAGATTGCGAAAATTTTTGCCGAAAAGAAAGATGTGATACTTATATTCGGATCGCTTTCTTTTATGAGCGATTTCAGAAGCATCATAAATAACAAATAAAAGAAGAGAAAAAGATGATTGACGAGAACAAGATAAAAGAAGGGGTTAAGCTTCTTCTTGAAGGAATAGGTGAAGATATAACAAGAGAGGGCCTGGTCGATACTCCCGACAGAATCGCAAGAATGTACTCAGAGATTTATGCGGGATACGAAGACGATGCTGCGAATCACTTATCCAGAAGATTTCATGTAGACAACGACGATATAGTACTTGAAAAGAATATTGTATTCTATTCAACCTGCGAACATCATATGAT
Organism: Lachnospiraceae bacterium; assembly: GCA_017962225.1. Lineage (GTDB taxonomy): Bacteria > Bacillota > Clostridia > Lachnospirales > Lachnospiraceae > UBA3766. The sequence goes on along the minus strand of JAGCVT010000046.1, from coordinate 1,457 downwards.
GCCGTTTTACGGAAAGGCTCATATCGCTTATATTCCTAACAAAGAAGTAGTCGGCATTTCAAAGCTTGCCAGAACGCTTGAAGTATATGCAAGACGCCTTCAGATTCAGGAAAAGCTTACCGATCAGGTTGCTGACAGCATTTTCAAAGAGCTTAATGCCAAAGGTGTTATGGTTGTAATCGAAGCCGAGCATATGTGTATGACAATGCGCGGTATCAAAAAGCCCGGAACCACGACTGTTACAATGGCAACCAGAGGCCTGTTCGAGGAAGAAGAGTACAAGAACCGCTTCTTCAATCTTTTAAAATTATAATTATTTAAGCGGTTTTTCATTAAACCGCTTTTATTTTTGGGGAGAAAACATGGTAAAAGAAATAAAAATCGGCAACAGAACATATAATCTTTGCGGCCGCACATATGTAATGGGCATCTTAAATGTAACGCCCGATTCGTTTTCGGACGGCGGTCAGTTCATCGAAAAAGATGCAGCCGTTAAAAGAGCGATTGAACTGTTCGAAGAAGGCGCTGCAATAATCGATATCGGCGGAGAATCCACGAGGCCCGGTTATACACCTGTCAGCGCAGAACTTCAGATTGAGCGTGTAATACCTGTCATAAAAGAAATAAAGAAAAACCTCGATATTCCTGTATCAATAGATACATACGATTCGAAAGTCGCAAGAGCTGCATTAGAGGCCGGCTGTGATATCGTAAATGATATCTGGGGTCTTCAGAAAGATTCCAAAATGGCAAAAGTTATCACTGAATACGATGCGGTTTGTGTACTGATGCATAATAGAGACAATACCAATTACGGAAACTTTGTAAATGACGTGCTTATAGACACAAGAATAATGATTGACAGAGCGCTTGATGCAGGAATCAAAAGAGAGCGTATTATCCTCGATCCGGGCGTAGGCTTTGCCAAAAATGTAGAACAGAATCTATGCATCATCAATCATATGGATGATTTTAAAGTATTTGGCTGTCCGGTTCTTTTAGGAACTAGCAGAAAATCAGTCATTGGCAAGACACTTGATCTTCCTGTGGAAGAGAGACTTGAAGGCACATTGGCGACTACTGTTATGGCCTGCATGAAAGATATCGATTTTGTCAGAGTACACGACGTAAAAGAAAACGTCAGAGCCATCAGAATGACTGAGGCAATACTTAATACATTCGAACCGCCTGTAAATGAGCCCGTTTGCATTTACGGTCCGCCTGAAATGTTTAATCAGTAATAAAAAAGGACTTCGCGTGGAAGTCCTTTTCTTTTATTTGTTTTCAAGTTTACATAACAATTCCTTGGCCGTCAAATTAAATCTTGGATGAATCACGAAAGGTGCAATCTCGCAAAGAGGCTTTAATACGAACTCTCTGTTGGTCATGTCAGGATGAGGAATAACGAGATTATTGGTTGACATAACTAAATCATCATAAAGGATAATATCCAGATC
>JAGCVT010000045.1 GCA_017962225.1 Lachnospiraceae bacterium | reverse complement strand
GCGAGAAGCAGGTTCTTGGTTTCTTCGGTCCCGCTTGGTTAATCAACTACACAATGCTTGATAACTGTGGTAATAAGCCTGAAGGTTTAGGCTCCGCTGGTGACTGCGTTGCTTCCGGTACAGTTATGGCTAAGTCAACATGTACACCTGATTTCTTAGCAAAGCAGAACATGTTTGATGTATTCGTTCCCGCTAACGCTTTTGCAAATGGTAAGAACCTCACTCAGTACGATGAGAAGATCAACACCATCTTCCGTGATAAGGTTCGTGAATACACAGCTGGCAACCTTTCTAAGGAAGAAGCTATCGATGCATTCAAGACTGACGTTAACGAGCAGTTAGGTATTGCTATCGACTAATTACGACTCTTACGTAGTTAAGTTAAACTGAAATAAGAGCAGGGCGGACTTTTCGTCCGACCTGCTCTTTTCAAGATTTTTATTTCACCACACTTGATTAGATTCGGCATATATACGAGGTATTTTACGGGTGTGTAGCACATTAAATTAATTCGAGGAGGTTGGGCGTATGAAAAGAAAAAAGAGTTACGATTATGCAAGATTCGGCTACATATTCAGTATTCCCTTTGTTCTTGCCTGGTTAGTTTTTCAATTATACCCTATTCTTTATACACTCCTTTTAGGTTTTACCGACCTTAAGGGTGCCGGCAACACAGATTTTAATATCATGTGGAGCGAACCTTTTAAGAACTTTATCACCGTTCTTAAAAACAAATCTTTCAAAATTGCGTTCGGTAATACCCTTATTATCTGGGGCTTAAACTTTGTTCCTCAGATTCTCCTTGCTTTATTGATCGCTGCTTGGTTTACAAACAGAAGATCCACAATTAAGGCTCAGGGTATTTTCAAAGTTTTATTCTATCTCCCCAACATTATTACACAGGCAACAGTAGCTATGTTATTCTTCCAGTTGTCATTGTATCCTAAGGGAGTTCTTAACGATTTACTTTTGCTGTTAAAGATAATTAAGCAACCTGTAGATATGCAGCGTATGGCTAATGTCGCAAAAGGATTCGTTATCTTTATTCAGACATGGATGTGGTATGGCTATACGGCTATCGTTCTTATATCCGGTGTCCTTGGTATTTCACCTGAATTGTTTGAAGCTGCCGAAGTTGACGGTGCAAACCAGTGGCAGACATTCTTCAGAGTTACAATTCCCAGTATCAAGACAATGTTGCTCTTCACATTGGTTACATCACTTATCGGTGGTTTGAATATGTTCGATATTCCTAAACTGTTCTTAAACGGTGGACCTAACAACGCAACACTTACCACTTCATTATATATTTACAACAAAGCTTTCCAGGGTGGTTATCTCTACGGCGAAGCTTCCGCAGCGAGTATGATCATGTTCTTCATTATCGTATTCCTGTCATGTATCGTATTCTATCTGTTGAGAGATAAGGATGAGGTTGAACTCAGACGTCTCGTAAGAAAGCAGGAAAAAGAATACAAGAGAAAATTGAAAATGAGTAAAATGTAGGAAAGGAGGAGAAACACATGTCTAATAATTCTAATTTACAATTAACTGTAGAAGGAAGAGAAAAAGGCAAAGGCGGCGTAGTACAGAAAGTTATTATTTACATCGTAAGTATTTCACTTTCAATTTTAAGTATACTCCCTTTCTGGTTGATGTTTGTTAATGCTACAAGATCAACTCCTCAGATTCAGTCGACAGCGATTTCATTCCTTCCTTCAACACATTTGTTCGACAATATTAAGATTCTTTCATCGAAGAATATGTTCAAACCTTTAAAAGGTTTCCTGAACTCTTTCATCTGTGCAGGCGGTTCAACAATCCTTGCTGTATACTTCTCATCACTTACAGCATATGCACAGGTTGTATATGAATGGAAATTGAGAAATGCTTTCTTCTCATTCATTATGGCAATCATGATGCTGCCCGGACAGCTGACATTGATTGGTTTCCTTCAGATGTGCTACAAGCTTCATCTTACAGATAACCTCTTAATGCTTATCATTCCGGCTATCGCAGCACCTTCAATGGTATTCTTCATGAAGCAGTACCTGCATCCGGCACTACCGATTGAAATTGTTCACTCGGCACGTATCGACGGTGCACGAGAGTTTTACATCTTTAACAAGATTGTACTTCCCATCATGAAACCCGCTATTGCTACACAGGCTATTTTCTCTTTCGTAGGTAGCTGGAACAACCTCTTCACTCCTATGGTTCTTATTAACAGTACCAAGAAGTACACAATGCCCATGATGGTAAGTTTGCTTAGAGCTGATATCTACAAGACAGAGTACGGCTCAATTTACGCAGGTCTTACACTTACGATTTTACCTTTGATTATCGTTTACATCTTCTTATCAAAGTACATCGTAGCCGGTGTTGCTCTCGGTTCAGTAAAAGGTTAATATAATTATTAATCATACAAAAAATACCACATACGAAAGTATGTGGTATTTTTATGTGCAATAAAACATAATTAATGTTCTCTGTCGTATTTTCTCTTAACTATAATGTAACACACCACGTGTACCGAGAACGTTAAAATCCATGATATGGGATATGAATAATAAATGGTCTGAACGCTGTGCCATTTATCAAACTGAAAGACTGTAGCGAGCCATATAAGTCTGAAAACGCAGGCGCCGAGTAAAGATACTATGGCAGGCATTGTTGAATAACCAAGGCCGCGTAAAGAACCTACAATTACATCCATAATTCCGCAAAGAAAATAAATGGTGCATATAATTCTGATTCTTATGTACCCTGCTTCGATAATCGCGGGATTTCTCGAATAAATTGATAAAAGCTCGCGTCCGAAGTAGTTGGCAAGAGAGCCTAATAAAAGACCTGTGGAGCTTACCAGGAGAAGTCCGATAACCGTTATTTTGTTGATTCTCTCTTTTTTTCCTGCACCGATATTCTGACTCACAAAAGAAATAACCGCCTGATGGAAAGCGTTCATTGCCACATATACAAAACCTTCGATGTTAATCGCTGACGAATTTCCTGTGATTGTAATGTCTCCGAAGGAGTTTACGCTCGACTGGATAAAAACATTCGAAAGCGAAAACAGTGTACCCTGAAAGCCTGCGGGAAGGCCGATTCTTAAGATTTTTACGAGGATGTTTTTATCTATGTAAAGATGTTTTATGTCAAAATGAATATTACCTTTTTCAAGGATAAGACAGAGTATTACAAGCAGTGCGGAGATAGTCTGTGAAATTACTGTGGCAATTGCAACACCCGCCACATTCATGTCAAACACTATTACGAAAAGCAGGTTTAATCCGACATTTACGATACCGGAAAGAATCATAAAAAGAAGAGGCCTCCTTGTATCTCCGACCGCACGAAGTACGGCGCTTCCGAAGTTATAAACCATTACCGCAGGCATTCCGAGGAAATAGATACGAAGATAAACCGATGCAAGGGCAAGGATTTCGCCTTCAAGTTTCATCCATCGAAGGAAAATCGGAGTACAGAAAAATCCGAATACAGCCACAACCACGCCGAGCACGAAACTTAATGTAACGGCAGTCTGAACCGTATCATGAAGATTGTCTTTCTGCCCCGAGCCGTAATATCTTGCAACCAGTACATTTACACCTACGGAAAGACCGATAAAAAGGTTTGTTAACAGATTTATGAGGGAGCCCGTTGAGCCTACGGCACCGAGCGAATTGTCTCCTGCGAAGTTACCTACAACAACGATATCGGCCGCATTAAAAAGAAGCTGAAGCATGCTTGAAAGCATCAGCGGGATAGTAAATATAAGCATTTTGCCGAATATGGATCCCGAACACATATCCATTTCGTTTTTGCTTTTCATGCGGATCTCCTTTCGTGTTGTTACTTATTTTATGAGAAATTAGTGAATATAATATCTCAAAAACAATATATATTCAATAGATGTAGGACAGATACTTCACAAAAGTTCCTATTTATCATATAATCAAGTTGTGTGTTAATGTAATACTTTTAAAAGGGGTTTGAAATGGGCAAAAAATCTATTAAAGAAAACAAAAACGTTTACCAGATTTCCAGAGAAGATGCAGGTTTAACACGTTCTCAGGCAAGCGAAGCTCTAATCTTTATGAGCGATTCGAGAATCGAGAAAATCGAAAGCGAAAAGTGCGAACCTCATCCCGATGAAATCTTAGCAATGGCAAAGGCTTACAAGAAGCCCAGTCTCTGCAATTATTACTGTTCAAACGAGTGTCCCATCGGACAGCTCCATGTTCCCGAATTGAAGGAAAAAGATCTCGCGCAGATTACTCTCGAGATGCTTTCTACCATAAATATTCTATCCAAGCAGAAAGACCGTCTTGTTGAAATCACCGTTGACGGAAAGATTACCAAGGATGAAATGAAGGATTTCCTGCTTATAAAAACCGAACTCGACAAAATGACCGTTTCCATTGAGTCCCTCAAACTCTGGATCGATCAGATGGTTGCCGACGGCAAATGGGTTGAATAATATTTCCCCGGAGTAATTCCTTCGTACTTTTTGAAAACTTTTACGAAGTAGCTCTGGCTTCCGAAAGCCAGAATATTCGCTATCTGCGACAAAGAATAACCGGAATAGTCTATCATGTTACGGGCTGTTTCGGTTTTTTTGCGCATTACGTATTCGTTAAAGGTCATTCCGGTTTCTTTTTTAAAAAGTCTCGAAAGATGGCCTTCGCTGATGCCGGCTTCCTCAGCCGCATCCGTAATCGTTATCTTTTCGTGCAGATGGTCGTAAATATAATTGATGCACAAAACGACATGCTTTGAATAAACCTTGTCGGTTTTAAGATTTATCATACGTTTCAGGTAATCTTTTACCATTTTTTTGTGAAGGGCCGAGAGCTCTTTTTTTGATGTGCAGATATCGGCCTTGTTGATGTAAAGGTCGCTTAAATGGTAAGCCTGCTCGTGCTCCATTCCGCCGTCAATGCAGTATCTTGAAAGCATGGCCGCGGTGATTACGAAATGGTATTTAAAGCTCTGAAGAGAGTTAAGCGAAAGCTCGCCAAGGCCTTTTTTTTCGCAGAAATCCTCTGCGAGAGTCTTCTCGACTGCCTCTTTGTTTCCGTCCCTTACAGCCTCATAAAATTCAAGCTCCGGATTATACGGCGCGTGAAAGGAATAGTCCTCACGCATGACATATTCTTTATAGCTTAATTCCTGTGAAATAATATCCATAAAAAACTCCCTTTTTTATCAGTCCTCACCTTTATATTATATCATTATCTTGCTAAAAAAATCAGAAATTTAATATAAATCATAAAAGAATTGTTTTATTGTTAAGATAATGTAGCAAAAACAATGTATTTTTTTAGGAGTGAAGATTATGAAGAATTTTAAAAGAGTTATTTCAGTAGTATCCGTAATAACACTTTTGACATCTGTGGCAGCATTTGCAGGCTGCAGCAACGGTTCATACCAGCCCGACATAGATCTTTTGCCGAACCCCGATGTCGAGGAAACCGTTGAAGCCACACCCGCGCCCGAACTTGAAGGCTACAACCTTCTCTGGCACGACGAATTTGACGGTACTGAGCTTGATTTTAACACATGGAGCTACGATCCCCATGCTCCCGGCTGGACCAACAACGAACTTCAGGAATACACACAGTCTACGGACAATGTATTCGTAAAAGACGGAAACCTTGTATTAAAGGCTATTAAGAAGACCATCGACGGAAGAAATTACTATACTTCAGGCAAGGTAAAAACCAAGGACAAAGAGGACTTTATGTACGGCAAAGTTGTTGCCAGAGCAAAAGTTCCCGAAGGACAGGGACTCTGGCCCGCAATCTGGATGATGCCTACCGAAGAAATGAAGTACGGACAGTGGCCTAAATGCGGCGAAATTGATATAATGGAAGTGCTTGGAAGCGATGTAAAAACTGCTTACGGAACCGTTCATTACGGCGAGCCTCACGCAGAGCAGCAGGGCGTTGTAACACTTGATTCAGGTTCTTTTGCAGACTCATTCCACGAGTACTCTGTTGAGTGGGAACCCGGTGAAATGAGATGGTACATCGACGGCAATTTGTATCTTACCGTTAATGACTGGTTTACCGGGGAAGTCGGCGCAGACGAGAAGCCTTATCCCGCACCTTTCGACCAGACATTTTATGTTCAGTTAAACCTTGCGGTCGGCGGAACATGGCCCGGAAATCCCGATGAAACCACAAATTTTGACAATGCAGAATTCTTAATTGACTACGTGCGTGTTTATCAGAAAGACGAGTATGATACAAATGTTAAGAAACCCGAAAAGGTATTCCTGGAAGCTGACGAAACAGGCAACTTTATCAGAAACTGCGACTTTAGCGTAGCAGAAAATCTCGACGATGACGAAGACTGGAAATTCCTTCTTTTCGAAGGCGGAGACGGAAGCGCAGAAATCAAAGACAATACAATGATTATCTACACCAAGGAAATGGGTACGGTTGATTATTCCGTACAGCTCGTACAACCCGATCTTCCGATGATAAAAGGAAAGAATTACCGCATCACATTCGACTGCTGGGCAGAGGAAGACAGAAACTTAATTGTATGTATTTCCGCACCCAACGCAGGCTGGATCAGATATTTCCCGGATACACTTTTCGACGTAACCACCGAGCCTCAGACCTTTGTATATGAATTCACAATGACCGAAAAGAACGACAACAACGGCCGTCTTGAATTCAACATGGGCAATAAGGGATCGGACGCAACCATTTACATTCAGAATGTGCGCGTGGAGGAAATTGAAGAACTCACACCCGTGGAGGAATAATTATGGAAAAATTTGAAGGTTACGAACACGGCGTAAATTTCGGCGGATGGCTCTCACAGTGCGACCATACGAAAGAGCGCTACGATACATTTATCACCGAAGCCGATTTTGAAAAGGTTTCAAAAAAATTTGATCATGTCAGAATTCCCGTAGATTATGACCTTATTTTAAACGATGACTATTCTTTTAATGAAGAGGGATTTTCATATATAGATTTCGCCATCGCAATGTGCAAAAAATACGGCCTTAACATGATACTTGACCTTCACCGTACTCCCGGATATTCATTCGATCCCGCACACGGTGAAATGGGCTTTTTTGACAGCGAAGAGTACCAGAATATTTTCTATACAATCTGGAAAGAATTTGCAAGAAGATACGGTAAGGAAAAAGACATTCTGACCTTTGAACTTTTAAACGAAGTTACCGACAAAGCGTTCTGCGACAAGTGGAACGAGATATCGGTTAACTGCATAAAAATGATTCGTGAAACGGCAGCAGACATAAGAATCATCGTCGGCGGCTATTACAACAACAGCCTTGAGGCAGTAAAAGACCTCGCAATGCCTTACGATGACAATATCGTTTACACATTCCACTGCTACGAGCCGCTTCTTTTCACACATCAGGGCGCACACTGGATTCCCACAATGGACGTGTATTTCAGATGTGATTATAAAATGCCCTACTGGAAATACGATGAATTAAGCAAGATTCATACGAAAGACGCATACAGGGTATTCCCTCCTTTCGACAAGGACGACTGTCCCGATGAAAGATATTTCGAAGACCTCCTAAAAGAAGCAATAGAAGTTGCCAAAGAAAGAAATGTGGCTCTCTACTGCGGCGAATACGGCGTAATAGACAGAGCAAATAAAAAAGAAGCCGAGAAATGGTTTCACGACTTCCATGCAGTAATGGATAAATATAATATCGGACGCTGCGTCTGGTGTTACAAACAGATGGATTTTGAAATAAGCGAGGATTTTAAAAACTGATTATTCGCTGCCGCTGTTAACGTAGCGTGAATAATCGACACCTTTTATTTCAAACCAGTTAGTCCAGGTTTCGTATTCAACGGAATCATATCCGACACCGGAAGCTTCCGTTCTTGCATCAATAACCATTCCGTCCCCGACATAAATTCCGACATGTCCGTATGTATATACGCCTAAGCCGGGTATGTCGGGGATTGTTTCTATAGGTCCGCTTAAAGGCGATTCCGCCAGCAGTTCTTCAGTGCCTCTCGCACATACCTCAACTTTGGATTTTATAAGACCTGAACAGTCTACATGACCTTCCTCGCATCCGCCGTAAACATATTCCCAGCTCTCGTAATATGCTCTGAAAGCCCATTTTACGAGGTCGTCTGCGGTGGTGGTTAATACGTCTTCTTCGGAGGAATAGAGCTCGTCTGCGCTCACATAGATTTCCTGACCGTCGATGGTTATCGCTATCATTCCTTCGGGAATTTCGGGAGCGGTAATTTCGATTTCTACGGGCTCGTTTTTAATATTTGAAGAGCGCGTCAAAATAACGGTCTCACTTTTGTAAGACTCACTTTCCTCTTCCTCTTCTTCAATTATTTCAGGCACTTCGGGTTCGACACTTAACTCGGCTATATCCACCCAGTCTATTTCCGTCTTTTTGCTCATTTTACCCGGCAGTATCGCAACGGATAAAACGAAGGAAAGTAGAACCAGAACGGCGATTATACCGATGACCCTCGATGTCTTTAATTTGAAGCTCATACATACATTTTACAGTAAAATCGGAGATTTTTCCATTAAAACTATTTTCGCCGTTTTTAGTTAATTACCTATTGTTTATCACCCGTCTAACTTTGTTGATTTTAGGGGTGGCCTCAGATATAATTATTTTATATGTGAAAGAGGCATAAAAAAGATGTCAAACACTAAGAATTTAAAGAGTTTAAACCTTTTTACTTTAAAATTCATAGCGATTTTTGCAATGACCATCGATCATGTTGCGTGGGCCTGCATTCCTTTTGATTCCGTGCTCGGTCAGATAATGCATGTGGTCGGAAGATTTACGATTCCGATTATGTGTTTTGCGATCGTGGAGGGCTATATTCACACGGGCAATATCGTAAAATATGCCCTGCGCCTTCTTATATTCGGAATCATCTCCGCGACTCCGTTTTACATGTTTTTCGGGTCCATGTACGGCTACAGACAGAACATCATCATAGACCTTCTTATTGCGCTTTTAACCATTATGATTGCGGCGAGCGAGAACAATTCGCTTTCGGCTAAAATCATTGCAATCATATGCCTCGGAATCATCTCGGTAACGCTCGGCGGATGGCCGCTGCTTCCGATGATTTACGTTCTGATTTTCTATTTTTTCAGAAACAAATTCGGAAAGATATGCCTTTTCTTCTCGGGTGCGACGGTTATAATGGTCGTCGGACTCGTGCTGTTTTCTTTCATTAACAGCAAAGTACAAATCGTAAATGTTGACTGGAAATGGTATGACAAGCTGTATCTTTTAGGATTTATTCTGCCGCTTGGACTTTTATATTTTTACAACGGCGAAAAGGGCGGAAACCGTTTCTCATCATCATTCTTTTATGTTTATTATCCCGCGCACCTTCTGGTTTTATCGATTGCGTTCTCGACCATGACGGATATAAGAAGCATCTTTATCATAGTGCAGGGAACCTCGATTGTGTTAATTGCGGTTCTTATCGCGATGGCTGCGGTTCAAAGCAAAAGGTCGTCAAATGCATCAATTATTGCGACGTTGATATTCGGACTTTTGTTCATGGTCGGATTTTTCGGAGAAATTATAAATCCCACGTATGAGACCATAAAAGAAGTAGTCAAAATCGAGTACGTTGCGGACTGCGGATTCTTAATCTGCTTCACATGGTTTGTGGCGGATTTCCTCAGAATGAAAGTTCCCGTTACGGTTTATATCATAGAGGGCTGCGTGAGTGCGCTGACAGTCTTCGGCGTATACACAATGGACAGCAACACGCTCTTTTACAAGAGCTTTGAAGTCGGCGGAGATTTAGCGTATCCCGTGGCAATAATCGAGCCCGGAATTCTTTATATTATCTTTTATATCTGCATTGTACTTGTGTTTGCGGGCTTCCTTGTGGCCAATTATATTTCGAGCCGCGAGACCTCGTATATCGAGCATCAGAGAAGAATGATAATCAACTATGCGGTCTTTGCGCTCTGGTTTTTCATAGCGCTTAAGGTAGTCGGAATTTCACCCTACGATCTGATTGCATTCGGCGTTATCGCGGCCATCTGCATAGTCTCGTACGGAACGCTTAAATACGGCTTTAACAACAACACGAAGGTAATCGCCGCAAGCGCGCTAAACCATACTTCGGAGAGTGTTGTCGTTATTGACATGACCGGCGAAGTATTGATGATGAACGAAAACGGAAAGGCACTTTTCCCGTATGTCCAGACCGGCAAAAATGTTAAAAGATACAGAGTCTTAAAAGATATTCTCGATGATAAAAGAAGCACAATGGAAAAGGACGACCATGTGTACGGCTTCAGAAAAGAACCTCTTAACGAAAACGGAGTTGTACAGGGCTACATGGTCTGGGCTTCTGACATTACCGACCAGGTTGAAGTTTTCAATGAAATAAAGAACTTAGCGGAAACCGACGGACTTACAGGCCTTTACAACAGAGTATATCTTGAAAAAATCGTCGATGCGGAAATCGCGGCAGGAAATATCGGTACGCTGTTTATGACCGACCTTGATAATTTTAAGAGTGTAAACGACCTCTACGGACATGCAACCGGCGATGCGGTTCTCATTGCATACGGCGAGCATCTTTTAAACTGCTTCAAGGATACCGATGCAATTGTATGCCGCCTCGGCGGAGATGAATTTACGGTCTATATTAAGAACGACACCGACAGGGTAACAATGGCTGAATACGCAGGAAAAGTTATCTCGGGACTTTCCGACAAAATGGCGCGTTCAAGCCTCCCTCCGATAGTCGGTTCGTCCATCGGTATCAGCGTAAACGACGGCCAGTTTACAAGCTTCGACGAAATGTATGAGAAGACCGACAAGGCGCTTTATTACTCGAAGGAACACGGAAAGAACAGATACAGATTCAGTGAGTAGGTGACTTATGGGATTATTTAAAAACCAGTATGAAAAGGCAATGGATGACATCATAAAACATATCGATGCCAACATGAGCAACAACTACAAAGATGCCGCGCAGGCCAATTTCCGCGAATTTGAAGAGCTTTACAACAAGCTCTGTGATGAGGGCGTGCTCAAAGACAAAGTCAAGGCTGTCTACGGCGACAAGCTTGCAGAATACAGAACCAAAATGCAGGGCTTCACCCACAAGGACCAGAAGCCTTACTGGACTTGAGCCAATTGGGGACGGTTCTATTTTGGCCTTTTTTACCAGTTGGGGACACATCTATAAATAATTAAATGGAGAAAAAACAATGGGTTTAAATGATACTCCGGGATCGGAGAGAAAACATATTGCTTTCTTTGGCTGCAGAAATGCAGGTAAAAGCAGTCTTTTGAATGCAGTTACAGGACAGAAATTTGCGATAGTGTCTAATGTACCGGGAACAACTACTGACCCTGTGTACAAATCAATGGAACTGCTTCCTGCAGGACCCGTAGTTGTGATTGATACGCCGGGTCTCGACGATGTAGGAGAACTTGGAGAACTTAGAATTGAGAAGGCCAAAGGTGTTTTAAGAAAGACAGATCTTGCGGTTCTGGTTATTGATACCGAAAAAGGTTTTGCTCCCGAGGACGCAGAGATTCTTTCACTCATAGAAGAGAGAAAAGTTCCCGTAATCAAGGTGTACAACAAATCGGACATAGCATCTACAAAAGACATTCCTAAAAAAGACGATGATTCCGAATTATCCGCTACGCTTTCCGTAAGTGCGGTAACCGGAGAAGGAATCTTCGAACTTAAGGAAACAATCGCAAAACTTCTTAACGATACTAAAGATGATAAAGTGCTTGTCGGCGATTTAATTGAGCCCAACGACCTTGTAATTCTTGTAGTTCCGATTGACAAGGCTGCACCTAAAGGAAGACTTATTTTACCGCAGCAGCAGACCATCAGAGACTTGCTTGACCACGGTGCAGTTCCTATCGTCTGCAGAGACAGCGAATTAGCAGATGTTATTGCAAGATACGGCAAAGATGCAAAGCTTGTCATCACTGACAGCCAGGCATTTAAGAAGGTTGCGGCAATCGTGCCTGAAGAAATTCCGCTTACATCATTCTCAATTCTTTTTGCAAGATATAAGGGTGAGCTTGATTATCAGCTCGACGGAATCAAAGCGGTTGAAAGCCTTAAGGACGGAGACTATGTGCTCATCGCTGAGGGTTGCACACATCATAGACAGTGCGGAGATATCGGAACCGAAAAGATTCCCGCAATGCTTCGCAAAAAAGCAGACGTGCAGATTGATTTTACGCAGGGCACCGAATATCCCGACGACCTTGAAAAATATAAAGTCATCATCCACTGTGGCGGCTGCATGTTAAACGAAAAAGAAATGAAAGCACGTATCGAAGCAGCGAAGAAACATAATATCGCAATAACAAATTACGGCATGACGATAGCTTATCTTACCGGCGTGCTTGAAAGAAGTATGAAACCTTTGAATAGATAAAGCTTGTTTAGAAAAATCGCAATTTTTCTAATTAGATTAACTTTCAGTCTTACTTACAAGAAACGAGGGATAACATCTATGAAAGAAGTGCTTGAGGAATTGATATCATTTACCTCCTCATATCGTGGAAAAGATCTTCGAGATAAGTGTAGAGAACTGTATGAACAAAAGTCTAAGCATTTGGATGATGCTGAGAAAGAAACATACATGTTCTTTTTGGCTGATTTAGCTAATGTTTCTTTGTTTTTGTTATTCTGTGAAGAGTCTGCAATCACGCTTACTCTTGAACAAGCTAAGAAAATATCATTAATGTTCAGTGAAAAAATATATAGTCCTTACCAAATGTATGATGTTGAACATGAAAGGATTTCCAATTTGTTCGTGAAAACAGCACTTTATCTTGATACAGAACAAGTTGATTCTTATTTTGCATATGCGTTTGAATTGGCTATCAGATTTGATTTCATCTGTGCTTTGCAAAATCTTTTAGCAAGAGATAAAGAGATGCATTTTATCACTAAGAACTTGAGTTATTATGATGATATTCTTTCGGAACAACAGGATTTGAGAATAGCCGAGAATGTTAAGAAGTATTTTCAAATAGGAGAGATTGGTGCGGATTGGAAGGCCTTTCTCGATTCATATAAGTATATCCCTGATATTTTTGTTAATTATTTTGAGTCAGAGGGCAAAGAAATCTGCAAAGAGAATCTTAAGTCATATAAGAAGAGCAAGTTGCTGAGCAAGAATACTACTCTCGATGAACTGGATGCCTTTGTAGATCAGTACAACTGGGATGACGGCGTTGAGATCCCGTACTTCATTATGCATCACAAGAACTGTGACCTTGCTCTCCGTAAGAAGCTTTTTGAACTTGGTGCCGGCGATTGCATTGATGAGAAGACGTATGTTGACACAAAGAAGGATCCATGGAAGCAGTTTATCCTTGAACTTAAAGAGATGATCGAGAAGGAAGAAAAGTAATTCATGAAGTTAATTTACTAAGAATATTACAGTTTTTATAAATATATAAGAAAAAGAAAATAATGGAAAACAAAGGAACCGGTAATTCAAATAAAAAGAAAAGTGCATTGCCTGTATGGGCTTTGATTTTTGCGTTTATTTTTCCGCCTGCCGGTTTTATTTTATCCATTATTTCGCTGGCAAT
>JAGCVT010000044.1 GCA_017962225.1 Lachnospiraceae bacterium | reverse complement strand
TATTCATCCCGCATCAACCACTCATTCACAGCTTACAGATGAAGAATTACTCGATGCAGGCATTAAGCCCAACACAGTAAGACTTTCAATCGGTACAGAGCATATCGATGATATCATCGAGGATCTCGAGCAGGCATTTAAAGCAGTTTTATAATTTGATATAATACAGTTTAAAGAATCTAGGATTCGGAAAGGAATTAATCATGGGAAAAATATATACATCAGCAGATCAGTTAGTAGGAAAAACTCCTCTTTTGGAGCTCACACATATCGAAGCAGCAGAAAAGCTTGAAGCTAAGATTTATGCAAAGCTTGAGTACTTTAATCCTGCAGGCAGCGTAAAAGACAGAATCGCCAAAGCCATGCTTGACGATGCCGAAGCTAAAGGACTTGTAAATGCTGATACAACAATCATCGAGCCTACATCAGGCAACACAGGTATCGGTCTTGCTTCCGTAGCAGCAGCAAGAGGATATAAAATTATTATCGTCATGCCCGAAACAATGTCAGTTGAAAGAAGACAGCTTATGAAGGCATACGGCGCAAGCCTTGAGCTTACAGAAGGCTCAAAGGGTATGAAGGGTGCAATTGCTAAGGCAGAAGAACTTGCAAAAGAAATTCCCAACAGCTTTATCCCTTCACAGTTTACAAACGCAGCAAATCCCAAGGCTCATTTTGAGACCACAGGTCCCGAAATCTGGGAAGATACGGACGGAAACGTAGATATCTTTGTAGCAGGCGTTGGTACCGGCGGAACAGTTACAGGCGTAGGTGAGTTCCTTAAATCAAAGAAGGCATCAGTTAAGGTTGTTGCGGTTGAGCCCGCAGATTCACCCGTTCTTTCAAAAGGAACTGCAGGCAGCCATAAGATCCAGGGTATCGGTGCAGGATTTGTTCCCGAAGTATTAAATACAAAGGTTTATGATGAAATTATCGCAGTTACAAACGATGCAGCTTTTGAGACAGGCAGACTTGTCGGAACAAAGGAAGGCGTTCTTGTAGGTATTTCGTCAGGCGCAGCACTTTTCGCAGCAATCGAACTTGCAAAGAGAGCAGAAAACAAGGGCAAGAACATTGTTGTTCTTCTTCCCGACACAGGAGACAGATATCTTTCAACAGCTCTTTTTGCAAACTAATTTGAGGTATTTATTTTATGATGGTTTCCACAAGGGGCAGATATGCGCTCAGGGTTATGATCGATATTGCAGAGCACTCAAACGGAAATTACGTGGCCATGCACGAAGTTGCCGCTAGGCAGGACATATCGCTTAAATATCTTGAGAGAATTCTGCCGATGCTTGTTAAGACTAAGTTAATAGAGGGAGTACACGGTAAGGGCGGCGGTTATCATTTGACCAGAAAGCCGTCACAGTATACGGTCGGCGAAATTTTAAGACTGACCGAAGGAGATCTCGCTCCCGTAAGCTGCTTGGACTGCAGGGGTCCCGAATGCGACAGAAAGGCAGAATGCAGAACGCTTCCGATGTGGGAAAAAATCGACAAAATCGTAAACGATTATTTTGACTCGGTCACAATAGAAGACCTGATGTATAAAGACATAACAGCCAACATATAAAGAATAAACCGCTCGTTTGGGCGGTTTTTCTTTTGCCCTTATTTATTTGAATCAGAATATAAAAAATGCTAAAATTAATAGATATAAAACCGATAATTAATATAGTGTGATATTAAGTTTAAAAGAGGTAAAAATGCCGGATATAAATGAACTGATTTTACAAATTGAAGCGGCCGGACTGGACGATAAATTCACGGAAGTTTACAGGGATATAAATGCCGTCGGATATCAGAGAGACAGATACATCAATGCTCTCACCAAGTTTTCGACCATTTATAAAAATATCGACGTGAGTATTTTTTCTGCGCCCGGAAGAAGCGAAGTAATGGGTAATCACACCGACCATCAGCACGGCGAAGTCTTGGCGGCCGGCATTAATCTTGATGCGATTGCAATTGTCAATCAGACAGACGGAAAGCTTATTCGAATTGTCTCAGGCCCATATCCGATGATGAAAATCGATATCGGCAATCTTAATAAACAAAAGACTAAAAAAGGCTCAAGTGAAGCGCTCGTGGAAGGCATATGCAAATACTTTTTCGACAAAGGATTTGAGGTCGGCGGCTTCGATGCATACGTAACAAGCGATGTAATCGTAGGCGCAGGTCTTTCATCATCTGCTGCGTTTGAAACACTTATCGGAACGATTATTTCGCATCTTTTTAACGGCGGACTCATAAAAGATACAGAGATAGCAATCGCAGGCCAGTATGCGGAAAATGTTTATTTCGGAAAACCCTGCGGACTGATGGATCAGATGGCATGCTCGCTCGGCGGTCTGGTGCATGTTGATTTTGCGGATGAGAGCAATCCGATATCGGAAAAGATTATGTACGATTTATCGGACAACGGATATTCACTCTGCATTACCGACACGAAGGGTTCGCATGCAAATCTGACCGATGAATATGCGGCAATTCCTAAGGAAATGAAGGATGTTGCATCATTCTTTGAAAAAGAATATTTACTCGGTGTGACGTTAGAAGAACTGCTTGCAAACGCTTCAAAAATCCGTGCGCAGTTTTCAGACAGAGCGCTGCTTCGTGCGATACATTTCGTCAACGAAAACGAGAGAGTTAAAAAAGGTGTTGCGGCACTAAAAAGTAATGATACAAATGAGTTTTTACGATTGATAAGAGAGTCCGGCAAATCGTCGTTTGAGTATCTTCAAAACGTATATGCGGTGAATGATTATCTCAATCAGAATTTGTCTCTGGCTCTTGCAATCAGTGACAGTATTCTGGATAAAAATGAGGAGGCATTCAGAGTTCACGGCGGCGGATTTGCAGGTACGATTCAGGCGTTTGTCAAAAACGAAAATGTACAGGCATACAAGGAAAAACTTGACGCCGTATTCGGTGAGAATTCCTGCCACGTTCTGAACATCAGAAAGTCTGGCGGCATTCGCATTGTGTAAATGATTTAGGGGAAAATAAAATACAGATGAATTTTTGTGAGGGTTACGATGGGTAGAAGAATTTATCTTAACAACGACTGGTATTTCAACGAGAGTTTTTCCGAGGAAATGTTACAGTCAGGTTACGACTTTAAGAAAAACGAATGTGTGAGAATTCCACACACCGTAAAAGAAACTCCCCTGCATTATTTTGATGAGCATGAATACCAGAAAATTGCTGCATATTTTAGGGTAATTAATGTTCCCGAAGAGTGGCGCGACAAGGATGTTTATTTGACATTCGACGGCGTGCTTCATTCATGTGCGGTTTATATTAACGGAAAAGAAGCAGGCACACACCTTTGCGGTTATACTGCTTTTACGATAAATCTCTCAGGGCTAATTAACATAGGTGTAGACAATATCATCACGGTTAAGGCCGACAGCAGAGAAGATCAGAATTTACCTCCTTTCGGGTTTGTAATCGATTACATGACCTACGGAGGTATCTACAGAGACGTCTATATCGACGTAAAAGAAAAGGCACATTTTGACGACATTTTTGTATCGGGCGATGCGGAAGGAAACATCCGCGTCGAAATTTCCGCGAGCAAAGATGCCAAC
>JAGCVT010000043.1 GCA_017962225.1 Lachnospiraceae bacterium | reverse complement strand
ATATCAGTCCTCTTTTTCGGTTAATACTTTTCTGTAATAATCATTTGTAATTATCAGTTTCGCGTAAGTCCATTTGTTCTGAATCATGGACTGTACTTCTTTGACGTATTCGTCTTCATCCACGTTAATTCCCGGATTTGGTTTAAATTCTTTAGTATACGAATCATATTCGCCGGCGGCGGTTACGAAGCTGTATTTATTGCCTACGGGAACTATTACCAGAGGCATAGTGGATGAAACCTTATCAGCCTCATAATTGGTTGCGAAAATATCTCTTCCCGAATAAAGCCTTGAATCGTATTTTACGTTAAAAAGATTATCAAGCGTCGGTACGATATCGACCGAATAGCATGGCGTATCGACAATTACGGGCTCCTTCATGGAAGCACAGTAGAGAATAAGCGCATTTTTATATCTTGAAATCGATCTTGTGGTATCATCAATTCCCGACAGTTCTTTGTAATAATCAACATTTCCTTCGGACATCGCATAAGGATAATGGTCTGCGGTAAAGCAGATAACCGTGTCTTCAAGGATTCCTTCTTTTTCGAGTTCTTCGAGTATAAATTTGCATGCGTTTTCAAATTCGAGATTGCACGCCATATAAGCCTGAACAGTGGTTGAGGAGTCAGGATATGCTTCAACTGCTGCATCCTTGTTTTTCTTTGACATATAGTTGGCGCCCCAGGAGTAATTGCAATGGCCGCTCACCGTCATGTAATAAGCGTGAAAAGGGACGCCCGTTTCTTTTGATTCGGTAATTATTTCGGGAAGAGTGACTTCCATCATCTCGAGATCCGAAGCGGGCCAGTAAGTCAGATCGACTTTAAGACCGTTTCCTATACCTTTGTAATCATATCCGAGATTCGGATGTGTTTTGTCACGCTCATAAAAGTCATAAGTGCTGTTGTGGAAAGCCTTACAAGAATATCCCTCATTCTTTAAAAGATTTCCGATAGAATAGGGCATATATTTGTCTTCAGATACCGTAAAAGAATTACCTGATTCAATCCACTCCGGAATAACGCCCGTCATGTTTGCAAATTCACCGCCTGTGGTTGATAAGGACCATGAGGGCTGATAAAAGTTTTCGAATACAAATCCTTCGTTGGCAAGCTTATAAAGCGTAGGCGTGAAATCTTTGTCTATTGCGTACGGACTGAAAGCTTCAACGGACATAAAGATAAGATTTTTACCTTCAAAATAACCCGTATATTCGTTCTGCATGGTGGGTTCCAGAGAACCGAAGTACTCATGCATTTTCTTTGTTGTCTGATTGTTCTCGTTTTCTATAAGCGAAGCAAAATCAACGTAAGCGTTGTAATCATATATAACCGGTTCTTTTATGATTTCGACTTTTTCGACAGTATCGGTTTCGTCAGAATTGTTTGTGCCGGTTTTTTCATTGATATCAGAATTATTGTCTGAAGCAGATTTTTCGTTATCCGGGCTGTTCGGTGAGTCTGTGTTATCCGTAAACAGATTCTCATCCTCGGGTGTCCAGAGTACAAATTTATCGTCTTCAATAGGGGCTTTAGGTGTGCCGAATATCGAATAGGTAATTTCGAGTCCAAATGTATTTATAATACCTGTGTGAGGCACTAAACTGAAAGTTGTGAAATCATATGTATAGAAATTGCTGAAATCCGAATTTCTGCATACTAAGTCCGCAGAAAGCTGAATAATCAGAAAAGGAATCAGAATAACCGGAATAAGTTTTGGAGTATATTTCTTTTTGGGTAGAATTTTACCCATAAACACAAAGTATACGAGTAAGGGCAGGAATAATAACGCTTCCTGCAAAGCATATTCACCTGCGACTTCCCATACCACGTCTGAAAAATCTCCCATAACCTGACCGGTCACGGAAATGGCATAGGTTATTCCGTAATACATTTTATAAAAATGGAGGCAGTCGTGTTCGACGCAGAAAACAAGGTATAAAAAAATAAGAGTAATCGCCGAGAGAATACGTGAGAGTATTACAGGTCTTATAAGCGTAAAAACAAAAGCCAAAACAAGCCCTGCAGCTATTGAAAAAAGAACCGTTATGGCTATGGATGAATAAGTAATGACATTGTAGTTGTCCAAAGCTTTCAGTAACAGTTCAAAATATATGATGGCGGCGGGGTAAAAAACAATTGCCGGAGTATAAAATTTTAATAGATTTTTATTCTTTTTCTTTTTTTTCTCTTCCATAACGGATATTATTATACATCATCCGTGTAAGGCAGTAAATTCATTCTGTCAGTTTCTTCTTTTGCTGCATCTTCAACCTGTTCCTCGTAGCCTGTCAAAGCTGCAAAAGGAGAGAACTGTGCGGCTCTGTCGTACATTGACATATGAGGCCTGGTTTTGGACTGATAATGAGGATGATCTATGATATCGCTGTAATCGCTCATGCCTTATGACCTCCGATCTGTTCGTTTCTTTCTCTGGCAGTGGCTCCCTCGAGGAAGTTAGTGCCTTTAAGGATGGCATTTTTGCCGTATTTTCTCTTTATCTCCAAAGATGCAAGCTGAAGAGCTTTTTCTTTTTTAAGTTCTACTTCTTCGCTTTCCTTTTTTTCATAATCAACGAATAAGGAAAGCTGTTCTTCCTTGTGTGTTTCTTCGAAGGTATATTCGCTGACCACATTTTCAGCAGCTATGCTTAAACGTCTTATGCAGAGATTATGGTCAGTGATTTCTTCATACAGGCTCAACGCAGCTTCGGTAATAAGTCTCGAGGAAGAGGTTGTATGACTTAAATTACGGCTTCCGTGAGCATACTTGGCCACGAGACGGCCGTAATAATCCATGCGGACTTCGCCCTCGTATTTTTCGACGCTTTCGATGTCCTTAAAATTTTCGTAACCGATATTAAGAACTATCTGTTTGGTTAAAAGACCTTTGGATACGAGATCAAGCGAGAGATTGTCTGCCATTTCGCGAACGATAATAGCACCTTCTTCGTGTGTATAAGGTCTTTTTAAAACCTGTCCCGTGCTGATGGAATTGCTCTCGGGTCTGTACTGCTTGATATAGTCAATAGTACAGGGTTCCCAGCCCCACGCATGGTCGATGATAAGCTCTGCATTTATGCCAAATACCTTATAAAGCCTGTCTTCGTTGTATTCAGAATATCTCGCAAGTTCTCCGAGCGTGTAAATGCCCATGCTTTCAAGACGTCTTGCGGTTCCGGGACCGAATCTCCAGAAATCCGTGATGGGCTTGTGGTCCCAGAGTATTTCCCTGAATTTTCTCTCATCCAGTTCCGCGATTCTTACACCGTCTTTATCAGCCGGCATATGCTTTGCAACGATATCCATTGCGATTTTGCAAAGGAAAAGGTTGGTGCCTATGCCTACCGTCGCTGTAATATGTGTTTCTCTTAAAACATCGCCGATTATTTTAATGGCAAGCTCATGAGCCGTGAGATTATATAACTTTAAATAATTGGTAACATCCATAAATACTTCGTCACAGGAATATACGTGGATGTCCTCGGGAGAAATATATCTTAAATAAATTCTGTAAATGTCTGTACTGTATTTCATGTATAAAGACATTCTCGGAGGCGCGGCGATAAAATCTATTTTACATGCGGGATTTGCTGCAATTTCGTCCGCATCAAAAGAAGAGGAAGTGAATTTCCTTCCTTTTACATGACTTAAGCGTTCGGAATTGGCATATTCAAGCTTTTGCAAAACCTCAAACAGTCTGGCTCTTCCGGGAATTCCGAATGCTTTAAGAGAGGGCGATACCGCAAGACATATGGTCTTTTCAGTTCTTGATGTATCAGCTACAACCAGATTGGTTTTTAAGGGATCAAGCTGTCTTTCCGCACATTCAACCGAAGCATAAAAGCTCTTTAAATCTATGGCGATGTAACTTCTTTCTTCCATAAGAACATTATCGAACAAATGTTTGTACATGTCAAGAAATGATTTATACGAAAAGTATGCGAAATATGCCTGAATATGATACAATAAATAGCGGATGTATCAGAAAAAATCATGTTTAAGGGGAATTAAAATGACTAAAAATCTTGTAAACAAATTATACGTCATTATCTTTATACTTATATTTTTCATAATGACCGGAATTATGGTGGTCGGACTGATTAATCAGAACAAGGATGAAAAGGTCCAGAGAAGCCGTTATGAACAGATGATAAAAGAGGGAAGCAAAACTGTTCTGACCGACGCGATTCTTACAGAAGACCACACCCGGTATGTTGAAAAGTCAAAAGAATCAACGAAAACATTTCTTACACTTCTTGCCTGTTTCGCGGCAGTTATCCTGGCATTTGTAGTCATGATGATATTTAACGTGATTTTAAAAGGAATGGAAGAAGGGGCATCTTCAACCGGTTTTCTTATAATGCTTGCCTCTTTTATCATTGCGATGTTTATGATAGTTTCATTCCTCATAGTGGCGGTTAAATTCTTAGTTCCGAGATTTCAGAATTCAAACATAGAAGACGAAAAATACTTTTTTACTGAAATCACACTAAAAGACGCAGAAAAAAGAGAAGAAACCGAGACCGTCAAAAACGGTGATTCATATTCGACCGAGACCAGAGTTTATTATTACCTCATAAAAGATAACGGTGAAGAAATAAGTACCAATAAACTTTTGTATGAAAGATTCGTCGGCGAAGGTGTTTACTATGCGGGAAGGACTGCGAGCGGAAGAATATTCTCAATCTATCCCGACAAATATTTTGAACTGAGTGAATAAATGATTAGGGGAGTTACAAATGGACATACTATTTTCAAAGGATTCAGCTAAAAAAACAGTAATTCTTTCCAAAGAAACAATTAAAGATCTTGCTATAAGCGACTTTGTAGAGGAAGCATGCGTTATCAAGGAAGACATTCCCGTAGTTGAGAAAGTATTATCTGCTATGCCGCAGGATGCGAAAGACATGTGCTTCAGAGGCGAGATTCTAAAAGATTTATATGACAACAAAGAGCTTTGCGATAAATTAAGCGAGTCAGTTCATGCAATTAACAGACTTAAAAACTATAGCGGAAGCTACAAGGTTTCGCGCCAGACGGAAGTTAATCTTTATACTCTTTTAGAAGATCTTCGCGAACTTTCGGTATATTCTAAAGTTACGGAAGAATTGTCTGCGATTTTACACGAGTTTGAAGTTAAATCCACAGGCCTTAACTGTCTGCGCGATGAACTTGATGAAACAATAAATTCGAAAGAGTTTGCGGAATTAAAAACTGATATCGAGCAGATGATAACTGATTTATCTGGCGTAAAAGGGGCATTAATCGGTGTAAACTTTACTCCGGACCTTGATGTCGAAGAAGTTGCGGCCATTGATTTCGTGCCTTATAAACTTGTTTCAAAATACAGTCTGATTGAAAAACTCAATGCAATGCGCATGATAACTCCTACGGATTCTTCTACAAGAAATGCGAGAGTTCCTGATCCGCTGCTTGTAACTATTGCACCCAAGATTCAGAAACATTTAAAAAAGCATTATTCGGATATAAAAAAGAAACTCGAGCATTATTCTGACTTTGATACACGTCCCATTACAGAAATGCATGAAGGACTGATTTTCTATCTTGTAATGGCCAAATACGGAAGATATCTTGCAAACAAAGGCTACGATATCTGTTTCCCGGAAATAAACGAAAATGAAAAAATGAGTGTAAAAGGTCTTTACAATATTAGGCTTGCCATTGAAGACGTAAACGATATTGTTAAGAATGATTTTACATTCAGCAAGAATGAGAGAATCTTCATTTTAACAGGACCTAACCGTGGCGGAAAAACCATTATCGAGCAGGCAATAGGTCTTGCATCTTTTATGGCTGCGCACGGACTTTTTGTAATGGCTTCATCTTTTACGGGACTGCCTTTCGGAAATATTCTTACGCATTTCCCCATTGATGAAAATCTTACAATCAACTACGGACGTCTCGGTGAAGAAGCAGTCCGCATAAAAGAAATAGTAAAGAACTCAGACGATAACACACTGATTCTTTTTAACGAAACATTCTCGACCACATCAGCATATGACGGAGTTTATCTTTCAAAAGATTTAATTCGTGTGTTAAAAGAAAAAGGCACTTTTGCTATTTTCAATACGCATCTTCACGAACTGGCTGCTGATATTCCCGAGATGAACAAGTGGGACGGCGAGGGTGAAATCATAAGCATCGTTATGGAAAGAAAGGATGATAAAAACACATTCCTTCTTAAAAGAGCCGAGCCTGATTCATGTTCTTATGCACATACTATTGCTGAAAAGTATGGCATTACATATGAACAGATGACAGAGAAAAATAACGAATAAAAGGCATTTGAATGCTCATATTAGTTTTTCTCTTATGAGTATAATGACAGACACTGATTTTGACGATAAGTAATAAGGAATATATCCCGCGGGATAAAAAAGGGATGGTTTTTCAGATGAAAAAAAGTAAAGGAATTCTTATTTGTATTATGATCGGATTACTTTTTGCAGGCTGCGGAAAGAAAGAAATGACGGTAGGAAGCGCGGTAAAACAAGCTGATATTAACGAGTTTTATTATACAGTAGATGAATCAACCTATCCGCCTCAGTTTTTCAGATATCGTTTTTATAAAGAAAATGAACAATGGATATTCCATTTTGAAAAGAGAGAAGCAGACCACTGGCCTTTGACGGAAGCGGATGTGACAGAATTCTGCGATGTTACTCTGACCGATGCAGAAAGGGACGAATTCTTTTCCTACATAAATAACGGAAAGATTACGAAACGAAGCGATATGCCATTAGACACCGGCAGTCCTTATCTTTTTATTTACTGGACCGGCGATAAAGGTGATTATCAGGTCTTTGATTTTGAAGATTACGGGAAGCTTAAAGATTTTGAAGCATTCTGCCGTTCTCTGATTAAGTAACAATTATTTTAAGGAGTCAGCATGAATTTTAAAGAAATAGTGAATGCATTTTATTCGCCCACTTGTGTTGTTTCCGTAAAAAAACAGGGAGAAGGATACGGAGAAATCCGTATAGTTGACGGAAACGCCAAATACATTGAAATGATTGATATGCGTATAAAGCAGGAGCCCGAAAAGGTGGTCAGCGGTAATGAAGCCGTATTTGTACCGAATTCCCTTTATACGAATTATTTCCCTCACAACAGAAGTTTCGAGGATATCTGCTTTAAAGCAGCGGTTAAGAAGACCGAAATGCACACTTACGCGCATTTAAACAATATCGATGTGTGGTTTGATATCTATGCAATGCCTCTTGACTATGAAGACGGCGATATCTGCTACTGCACATATACAACCAAATTAAACACAAACGCGGATTCTATCTTAGATACGGTAAATGTTTCGCAGACTTCAAACGATGTCCTTAAAACATGTATTAATCTGCATAAAGCCGACAACCTGAAAGATGCAATGAAAAACGTAATATCAGAAATACGCCGGATTTGCAATGCTGAAGGCTGTACACTGCTTTTGATGAATTACGACGAAGAAAGATATTCCATCATGGCTACGGATTATGTTCCGGGCAGCAACATCAGAAGAGTTACGACATTTACCGACTTTTATGATATTGCAAACTCCTGGGAAAAAATGATCGGAGAAGAAGGCGACTGCATTATCATAAAAGATGCAGATGACATGGAATATGTAAAGAATGCCAATAATCCCTGGTACTTAACACTTGTTGATGCAGGAGTTAAAAGTGTGGTACTTTTCCCGCTTCGTCAGGGTAATGAAATGCTCGGTTTTATCTGGGCGGTAAACTTTGATACCGACAAGACAAAACGTATCAAGGAAACGCTTGAACTTGCGACTTTCTTTATCGCTTCTCACATTGCAAGATATAAGGTCTTAAAGAAACTAAACCACATGAGTTATACGGATGCATTAACCGGTCTTCCCAACCGCTTTGCATGTACGGATTATGTTTCGAATTTAATCAGTTTCAAAGATACTTTTGCAGTAGTTTCAGTCGATCTTAACAATTTTAAGAGCATAAACGATACGCTCGGATTTGATGCGGGTAACAGTGTTCTTACAGAAATAACAAAACGCTGGAAGACGGTTACCGAAAATATCGATCCGGGTCTTAACATTTATACAGCAAGAATAAGCGGTGATGAATTCTATCTTGTAATAAGCGGTTATAACGGCGAAGAAGAATTAAGAACAATTATCGACTGTTATTCTGAAGCACTCGGCGAGAAGATGACTCTGGAAGGATACGATCTCTTTGTAACCGGCGGATTTGGTTATGCCGAATATCCGAGAGATGCGGATAATGCAGACACACTTATTTCACATGCAAATGCCGCAATGTATCAGATTAAAAAGGCCAACAGCAGCGAGCATGTACTTAAATTTACTTCTGATCTTTTAAAAGACGAGCAGCTCCTGGAGGTAGAAAGCACTATCAGAACAGCGCTTGAAAACGAAACGGTTTATTTCAATCTCCAGCCTCAGTATGATATAAACCATAAGCTTCGTGGCTTTGAAGTACTTGCGCGTATGAAAGACAGCGAAGGCAATAACGTCAGCCCGGGAGAATTTGTTCCGGTAGCCGAAAAGGTCGGACTAATCGATCTGGTTGACGGAATGGTATTTAAAAAAGCCGGAAAGTTCTTCGGAGAGCTCATAAAAAAGACCAATCAGAATATAACACTCAGTATCAACGCATCTGTCAGACATCTTATGAAGAGCGATTTTCTGGATGAGATTAAGAATATGATGGAAAGTTATGATATACCTGCAGAAAGGCTTGAGGTTGAAATTACCGAGTCCATTATGATTGATTCCGATAAGGCTCTGCAGCGAATAGATGAGCTTAAGAATATGGGCCTTATGATTGCAATCGATGATTTCGGAACAGGTTATTCATCGCTTAGTTATTTAAACAGATTCCCTGCAAATCTTTTAAAGATTGATAAAGCCTTTATCGATGAAATGAACAAGAGTGATTCATCAAGACAATACGTTTCGGAAATCATTTCCATAGGACATGTAATGGGATTTGAAGTTATATCCGAAGGTGTCGAAGAAGAGGAACAGCTTGAAACATTAAAAGAAATCGGTTGTGATTATATTCAGGGATACCTCTGGGGCAAACCATTATCCGAGGAAGATGCAAGAAAACTTGTTTTAAATGAGAACTAAATAAAGTATAATTAAAGCCACATAAACATGTGGCTTTTTTCGTGCATTTTACAGGAGGAAACGTTATGAAGAAAATTATATATTTTATGATAACCGCCTGTCTTTTGTGTGCGTTCGGATGCGGTAAGAATACACAAAGTGTTGACTGGGTTTATTTAACACCCGATAAGCCGCAGATTAAGATTGAAAAAGCCATAGATGCTTCCGGAGAATATACAATAACTGAATACGACAGATACGGTAATAAATTGAAATATGAAATGTATAATGCAAACGGCAGTTTAAGATACTCGTCAGAAAAAATATTTGATGATAATCAAAAACTGATGAGCGAAATTGTTTTTCATGGCAATGGCACAACTTAT
>JAGCVT010000042.1 GCA_017962225.1 Lachnospiraceae bacterium | reverse complement strand
TATTTTCAACTACATCGGGTGCGGTTGTAACTTCCGCGGTATCGCCTGAGCAACCTGCAAATAAAAGCATTCCCGAAATAATTAATGACAGGGGAAATATGAATCGTCGCATAAAAAACCTCCTTTTGCATGTTCTTTTTTTATATTAACTGATTCCTTTTTAAATTACCATACCCTCTCGAGATATTCGTATGAAGCGGTGACAGAACCGTATGAAATAACATTGTTGGGATTGTCTTTGTTTAAAAGCTCGAAAAGACTTTCCGCATCACAGTTCTGCTTATCTACTCTTAAGCCCGGGTTAGCCGCGTTTTTAAGAGCAAATACGTATATCTTGTAATTGTGAGGGCTCGGAGGATAAGGTCCGACGTATTCGTTCATTGCTCCAAAATCAAGATGATTTGTATCACTCGCTCCGTATCCGTGCAGATGATAATTGCCTTCATCGAGATCGATCATCATTACTGCGTAGTTTGTCGCACCGTCAACTTTATCCCAGGAAAGTTCAGGGCTTACATTTCCGTTTTTGGCACCTGTTTCTTTTATCCATTCACCATAAAAGATACCCTCACTCGTTACTTCGAATGTATCAAGGTTTTCAAGAACAGCAGCATTTTCGAGATCTGTATTATCTGACATATATAAATCATAAAGTGCTTGTGAAATAAAGATACTGCTTTCACCGGGTGTGAAATATTCATCGCCGTTTTCGGTTACAAGCTTGAAAGAAAGCAGTCCGTCGTCATTTACAATACCCTCCATACAGGTAAAATCGACGCTTGTATTATCGTTTTCGCTCTTGTAATAAATTGTTCCGCCGAAGGATGTTCCGATCTTGGTTTCGAATACGGAAGGATCTTCGTTTAAAAGAACGGTTATGATATTAAGATTCTTCTTAAAATGAATATAAACAGCAGCGCCTTCATCAAATGCAAAACCGCTTTCGAAAAGATTTGCTAAATCCTTTACGGCTTCGGAATCAGCAACCCAGTTGCTCCCGTTTAGTTCGTTTCTTTTTATTACCCAGTCGGACCAGCTTTTGGAAGAAAGACTCCATTCATCGCCTTCTTTTAAGAATTCTGCGTAGCAGACAATATATGACTGGCCTTTACCCGAAAGATTATGAGGAATGACTTTGTATTTTACGGTGTCGGTATCCCCGTTCACGGTGTGAGATAAGAGCACCATTCTGTCATAGGATTCTTTTCTTAATTCTTTTATGATCACATCAATCGGAGCTCCGCCTGCAGTTTCGTCATATTCTGCGTTTACCTTACAGAGATCTTCATAAATATATGAATTGTCAGGTTCTATGACTATGGGCTCTTTTTCTTCTTCAACAACAGTAGTTTCAGGTCCGGCTGCTTCAACTTCGGTGCTTACGGTTGTTTCGACAACCTCCTGAACCGTTGTAACTTCTTCAGTATCATTACTGCATCCTGTAAAAACAAGTATTCCCGAAATAAATAATGTCAGGGGAAATATAAATCGGCGCATAATAAAGCCTCCTTTTGTATGTTCTTTTTCTAATTCCATCATACAAAAGGAGGTTTGTTCATAAAAGAAATATCTGCACGGATTTTAGTATTATCTGCACGGAATATTGTTTTTTCTGTAAACTGAAGGAGTTACGCCGGTCTGTTTTTTGAATATCTTCGTGAAATAATTGGGATCGGGATAACCCACTCGCCCCGCAACTTCGCTAATCGGAATTTCGGTATTGCCAAGCATGATTTTGGCCATATCGATTCTTAAATCCATCAGGTAATTAAGGCAGGTCTTTTTGGTATTGAGTAAAAAGATAGCGTTCAATTTGTTTCGGTTAATACTGAATTTTTTGGTGATGGATTCAAGCGTTATATTATCGTTGTAATGCTCGTTTAAATATTCAATGATTAAAGAGAGGATAGTATCTTCTTCGGATAATTTATTGTTATTCTCTTCAAAGGTCTGGCATAAAAATTCGATGAAGAATAAAAGCTCCATGAGATAAGATCTGCTCCTGCAGGGCCAGAAACCGTCGAGCTGCCCGGTTAATTCTTTGTCGATGGAATCAAGGAGGCCTTTGACTTTATTTAATTCTACCATCGAGAGAGGAATGATTCTGTTTTCGAGTTCTTTCGTTTTAAAAAAGTATCTGATAAGAAAAAGATCCTGATATACTGTGGTTCCGAAAGCATCTTCATATTTTCCCGCATGCAGGGATTCAAGAGTAAATTCGTCTCTTATGACGGAGGGCATAAAATACAGAATCGTATCCGCTCCCTTACGTATATTTTTAAAGTCCAGTAAATTCCTGTCGGAAATCATAATTAAAGAAGGTTCTTTAATCTTAAAAGATTTGCCGCCTTCGGAGAGCTCGATTTCACCTTTTTCGTGAACAATCATCTTAAAAACGGTTTTGTCTTTTATGGTGTCGGAGAGTTTGTCACTTTTTTCGACAACCATATTGACGATTCGTCCCCAGTCGGGATTATAGGATTTTGTGTAAAGTTTCATTTATTTTCCCCTTTAGTAATTTCCGAGATTGACCACCACGAAATGTTTGCGCTTTTCTATATATCCGTTTTCGGGATATGCCGGCATATTGTATGCTATGTTTTTGGCTTCGTTTACATTGTTGCTTACCTGCGGCTTTTTGAAATTATATCCTGCGTTTTCCATAGCGGAAAGGATACGGTTGGTTGAGAAGAAATACTGAGGAGCGGTATCCGCATCAAGTGAGAATACGGGGATAAGAATATAATCCCTGTTTTTCCTGTCGTATTTTACGCAAAACGGCCTTTCGTCGTAAGGGAGAGTACCGATAAAAATTACTTCAAGCGGATCGGTATCTTCGACGGAGCAGTTAAAATCTTTTAGGTCGTGAGCGATTTTTTCAATATTGCTGTTGTCGGATTTGTTAATAAGCATTCTTGTATAGGTAAGTCGGTATGTCGGATAGATATTAAGACATAAAACAAAAATAAGTGCAAATAAAGCAATGTAAGCCGTAAGTATGTTTTCATCTTTTTTACCGTCAGCTTCTTTAAATATTTCATACTCGTTCAGAACGCTTACCGCAAAGAACAAAAGAAATGCAATTGAAAACGGAAGAGCGAGCTGTGTTCTTGAATCGGGCTCGAATCCCTGTATAATTGCGATTGCAAAAGGAGCTATTAAAATCTCTGCGAAACCGAAGAGGGCGGAGATTCCTTTTGATTTGTTTTTGATAAATAAAAAGATTAATGCGGCAAATGAAAGAACAATCGAAACGATGAACGCAAAAGTGTACATCGGGCTTTCTGATAAAAGGACGACTCTTACATAATGCTTTAAAAAGCTTAGGCACATTTTGACGGAATACTGTTTCCACATGATTTTATCGTCAAAATAACCGTTCGTTAAGTGAAATACTTTTATGATGACTCTGTTTGCCGCAAATGAGAGGATGAACTGAATAAAAACCGTCAGAAAAGCTTTTATGCGCAGCTTGTTTTCTTTGGTGAAGAAAACGCAGAGTACAAGGAAAATACCGATATACATGACAAGCAGTATATTAAACATGCTCTGGTAAATGCCGAATGAAACGATGTTTATGAGTAACGATAATATGAAGAGATGCAGTTTGCCTTTTGGTTTTATGAACTGCATAAGAAATATCGATGACAAGCATAAAAGAAATATACCGAACATGACTTCGGCAGACTGGAATTTGAAATAATACTGTTCGGCAAATGTCGGGAAAATCAGAGCAATGTCCGAAAGAATGAAAAGAAGTATTCCTTCGGCTTTTTCATTTATTAAATGTAAAAAATATGCGAGAGCATTTACCGTAAGGAAAGCCGTGATGATAAAAAGAATGCCTTCGAGTATCCAGTTGTAAGGGGTGAAGCTTATTTTTTTAAGAATTATCAGTGTATATCTGCCGAGTCCTCTCCAGTTATATATCTGACCTTTGGCGCCCTGCACGTATTCCAGATCGGCACAGTAGAATTTACTGAAAACAATAGGAAGATATACTACGATAACGACAAGAGGGAATAAAAGAATTAACCCTTTATTCTTTTTGAAATAATCTTTGAAACTCATATTTGCCCCATACACCTAGTTTACATAACTAATACGTAAAAGCTTATATTGTGGTACTCACCTTTACTAATAACAATATTAGAAGAAATACATAATATTATCAATAATTATTTATATTATTTAATGTATATTATTGGGCATTTTGGAGAGAATAATTTGTTTACAAAAGGGTGATTTTATTCTATAATTTTTACTGTGCGACCTTAAAAGGGTTGCTTGATTTTGTGACGTCAAAAATCAAGTTCTTTTAAGATCGATTTCCTACGAAAAATTTTTAAGGAGGCAAATATAATGGCTAGAACAAAACAGTCAATGGATGGTAATACCGCTGCCGCTCATGTAGCTTATGCGTTTACTGAAGTTGCAGGTATTTATCCCATCACACCTTCCTCACCTATGGCTGACTATGTAGATCAGTGGTCGGCTGAAGGAAGAAAGAACATTTTCGGCAACACAGTTACAGTTACCGAAATGCAGTCTGAAGCAGGTGCCGCAGGTACGGTTCACGGTTCGCTTGCAGCAGGTGCCATCACTACAACATTTACCGCATCACAGGGTCTCTTACTTATGATTCCCAATATGTACAAAATAGCTGCAGAGCAGTTACCTTGTGTATTCGATGTATCCGCTCGTTGTGTTGCAACACAGTCTCTTAACATCTTCGGTGATCACAGTGACGTTTATGCTTGTCGTCAGACAGGTTTTGCAATGCTCGCAGAATCAGATCCTCAGGAAGTTATGGATCTTTCACCCGTTGCTCATCTTTCAGCAATCGAAGGCAAGGTTCCTTTCCTTAACTTCTTCGACGGTTTCCGTACATCTCATGAAATTCAGAAGATTGAAACATGGGATTACGAAGATCTTAAAGAAATGTGCAACATGGAAGCTGTTGAAGCATTCCGTGCACATGCTCTTAATCCCGAACATCCTTCAATGAGAGGTTCTCATGAAAACGATGACGTATTCTTCCAGCACAGAGAAGCTTGTAACTCGGTTTACGAAGCACTTCCTGCAGTTGTTGAAAAATACATGAAGAAAGTAAACGAAAAACTCGGTACAGATTACGATCTGTTCAACTACTACGGTGCAGCTGATGCTGACAGAGTAATCGTTGCTATGGGTTCCGTTTGTGACGTAACCGAAGAAGTAATTGATTACTTACTTGCTAAGGGTGAGAAAGTCGGACTTATTAAGGTTCGTTTATATCGTCCTTGGGTATCAAGTGCACTTCTTAAAGTTCTTCCCAAGACAGTTAAGAAAATTGCGGTTCTCGACAGAACAAAAGAGCCCGGATCACTCGGTGAGCCTTTATACCTCGATGTTGCTACCACACTTCGTGAAGCTGGTCTTAATGACATCGTTCTTATCGGCGGACGTTATGGTCTTGGTTCAAAGGATACATGTCCTTCTTCAATCTTTGCAATCTACACAGAGCTTGCAAAAGATGCTCCTAAGGCAAGATTTACAATCGGTATCGTAGATGACGTTACCAACTTAAGCTTACCTGAAATCAAGCCCGCTCCCATTACATCTGCAGCAGGTACTGTAGAGTGTAAGTTCTGGGGTCTTGGCGGTGACGGTACAGTTGGTGCCAACAAGAACTCTACAAAGATTATCGGTGACCATACAGACAAGTACATTCAGGCTTACTTCCAGTATGACTCAAAGAAGACCGGCGGTATCACCATTTCTCACTTAAGATTCGGTGACAAGCCCATCAAGAGCCCTTACTACATCAACCAGGCTGACTTCGTTGCATGCCACAACCCTTCATACGTTGTTAAGGGTTACAAGATGGTTCAGGACGTTAAGCCCGGCGGTATCTACATGATCAACTGCCAGTGGACTGACGAAGAACTCAACGAGCATATGCCTGCTGAAGCTAAGCAGTACATTGCTAAGAACAACATTAAGCTTTACACAATCAACGCTATCGACAAGGCTATCGAAATCGGTATGGGTAAGAGAACAAACACAATCTTACAGTCCGCTTTCTTCAAACTTGCAAACGTTATGCCTATCGAAGAAGCAGTTGACTTTATGAAACAGGCTGCTAAGAAGTCCTACTCCAAGAAGGGTGATGCAGTAGTTGAAATGAACTACAAGGCAATTGATGCCGGTGTAGATGCAATTCACGAAGTTGCAGTTCCCGCTGACTGGGCTAACGCAGTAGATAACAAGAAACCTGTTGAAAGAGCAGGCCGTCCCGCTACAGTTAAGATGGTTAACGAATTACTCGATCCCATCGGACTTATGGATGGTTACTCACTTCCTGTTTCCGCATTTGCTGACAGAGCAGACGGACAGTTCGAAACAGGTGCTTCGGCATACGAGAAGAGAGGTACAGCAGTTATGGTTCCCGAGTGGAACGCAGAAGCTTGTCTCCAGTGTAACAGCTGTGCATTCGTATGTTCACATGCTACAATTCGTCCTTTCATCCTCGATGCAAACGAAGTAGCAGCTGCTCCCGCAAATATCAAACTTGCAGATTCAAAGCATGCTAATGATCCTTCAATGAAGTATACAATGACTGTATCACCTCTTGACTGTATGGGATGCGGCGAATGTATCACAGTTTGTCCTAAGGCTAACGAAGCTCTTAAGATGGTTCCTCAGGAATCCCAGGCAGCTGAACAGCCCGTATTTGATTATCTTGTTGCAAACGTTGGCAAGAAAGAGCTTAAGCCCGCACTTGCAAACGGCGTAACACCTATCAACTCTCAGTACAATCAGCCTCTCCTTGAGTTCTCGGGATCATGTGCAGGTTGTGCAGAAACATCTTACGCTAGACTTATTACACAGCTCTTCGGTGAGCATATGTATATTTCAAACGCTACAGGATGTTCATCCATCTGGGGCGGCCCTGCAGCTACATCACCTTACACAGTTAACAAGGATTCCAAGAAGGGTCCTGCTTGGTCCAACTCACTCTTCGAAGATAACGCAGAGCACGGCTTTGGTATGTACTTAGGCCAGAAGGTTCTTAGAAACCAGGCTATCGCTAAGATTGAAGAAATGATGCAGTCCGAAAAGGCAAGCGCAGAATTCAAGGCAGCAGCTGAGAAGTTCATCGAAACAAAGGATTGCACAAACTGCAACTCCGAATATGCAGCAGCACTTGTTGCAGAACTTGAAAAAGCAGCAGCTGACGGATGTGATAAGGCTAAAGAAGTTCTTGCTAAGAAAGATTACCTTCCTAAGAAGTCCGTATGGATCTTCGGTGGTGACGGCTGGGCTTACGATATCGGTTTCGGCGGCTTAGACCATGTACTTGCTTCAGGCGAGAACGTAAACGTATTCGTATTCGATACAGAAATGTACTCCAATACAGGTGGACAGGCTTCCAAGGCTTCCAATATCGGTGAAGTTTGCCAGTTCGCAGCAGCAGGTAAGGAAATCAGCAAGAAGTCTCTTGCAGAAATCGCTATGAGCTACGGCTACGTATATGTAGCACAGATCGCTCTCGGTGCTAACCCTGCACAGGCTGTTAAGGCTATCACTGAAGCAGAAGCTTACAACGGACCTTCACTCATCATCGGTTACGCTCCTTGTGAACTTCACGGTATCGCTAAGGGCGGTATGAACCACTGCCAGGATGAAATGAAGAAAGCTGTTAAGGCCGGTTACTGGAACCTCTTCTCCTTCAACCCTGCACTTAAGGCAGAAGGAAAGAATCCGTTCACACTTACATCCAAAGAGGGTGACGGAACATATCAGGAATTCCTTAACAACGAGTCCAGATATACTCGTCTTGTTAAACCTTTCCCTGAAAGAGCAGAGAAACTCTTTGCTGAGTCCGAGAAGGTTGCTAACGAGAGATATCAGCACTTAATGAAGCTTGTAGAACTCTACAAATAATCGTAAGATTATTAGTCCGGGGGTTACTCCTGGACAGATCTGAAAAAACACTATATAAAACGAATCCCCGTATCTTTAGATGCGGGGATTCGTTTATTAATCATAAAAGAAATAAGTAAAGAGTTTTTATGATAATTATTTGATTACTCTGTAACGCCTTCTTCGGCTGCCTGTGCGGCTGCTTCTGCGGCAGCGGCTTCTTCGGCCTCTTTCTTAAGTCTTTCGGCCTCAGCTTCGATTGCATTCTGTTCTGCGTTGATTTCCATGGCCTTAGCGGCTCTCTGGTTTTCGGCTGCGATTTCTTCGTCAGTTAACAGACCCGACTGCTTCCAGATGGTGAAATAGAAGTTGTATTTCATCATATTGATACTAGCAAGATAATATGAATCGTTTATAGCCATATAATTCTTTATATAAGAATCAAGGGCCTCGTCGCAGTACATTGAAGTATCGATTTTCCATACAGCCTCGTGATTGGTGGTATTGTACTCGACCTTATCGTTTAAGAAGCTCTTGTTGTAAAGCATTGCGGTATGCATGCTGTCTGTAGAGAATACGTCCGTACCCATTAAAAGTCTTGAATCAAAAGGAATATTGAAAAGATTTAATATGGTGGGAACTATATCCACGTTGCAGCAGTATTCATCACAGTGAATCGGTTCTTCGAGTCCTGCACAGTAAATGGTACAGGTCGAATGATACTGTTCAAGTTCGTTTACTTCCTTCTGGCAAAGGCTGGTTCTTCCCTGCTCGGATAAATAGTAAGGATAGTGGTCGCCGGTAAGAACGATAACCGTATTGTCGAGTTTTCCCGCTTCCTCAAGTCTTTCGAGAAGGTAGTTCATGGATCTTTCTACTTCATACTGGGAAGCAAGATAATTAATTGCTTCGTTATTGTAGTTTTCAAGTTCGTCGCCCAACAGTTCTTTTACGGTATCAAGATTTTTTCTGGCCACATAATTGGCGCTTGTATAAGGGCCGTGACCTGAGAAGGTCATATAGTAAGCCATAAAGCGGTCGTTTTCAATGTAATCGTCGATGGACTGTTCCATCATTTCAAGATCGCTTGAAGGCCAGTTTGAAGTGAATTTCATATCGCCCATGAATTTGCAGTTTTCAAAACCGATATTGGGCCATGAGAGATATCTTCTGTAATATGTACCGTAATAGTTGTGGAAGCCGTAGGTTTCAACACCGTCAGCCACGAAGAAATCGCCGAGACCGTAAGGCATGAATTTGCCTGCGGACTGAGGGAAACTTCCGACATCTGTACCGGACATAGCCCATCTTGATACATCGGGCCAGAGAGAAGTGGCAAATGCAAATTCTCCGTTGGTTGTTGTATTTAAGAATGAGTTGTAATAATTGTCGAGAACGATACCGTTGTTCTGCATTTTGTAGAGCGTGGGTGTGACTTTCTCGTTACATGCGTAAGACCAGAAAGCCTCGCCGCAGATATATATAAGATTGTAACCTTCGAAAAGACCGGTATATTCATTTTTATAACTGGGCTCTCTTTCCGCAAGGAATGTATACATATTCTTTGCGGCTGTATCGTTTGTATTTTCTGCAAGAGCGGCAAAATCAAATCTTTCGTCAATCCAGGGATCGTAAACGATTTCTTCAACCACTTCTTCGATTTCGGTATCGTTTTCCGAAGAGTTTTCGGGAGTGGTAACCGTTTCTTTTACGGGGTTTACATCGGGAACGAGTTCAAGATCGCTCTTGGATGCACTTACAAGTTCTGTGCTTTCATTATCACCTGAACCCACACCTAAGTAATAAGCTCCGGATTCAACTATAAATGTGGCAAGTGTTCCGAGATGATTTGCCGTGGTATCCGTATCGGAAGAGTTGTTTGTGAGTACGTAATATGCAGACTGTCTGTCGGTTCCGATAAGCTTTAATCCCTGAATTCCCGCAAACCATAATCCTACGGTAAGGAATATGGGAAGAATGTGTAAAAGAATGGGATATCCGGGATATTTTATCTTTTTTACGAGTGATAAAAAGATACTGATTATTGTCGGTGCAAGGAAAATGGTAAGGAAAATGATCGATGCTATAAGCACGCCTTCCATAGCCCAGAAAAAGTTTCCGACAGCGGTACCGCCCATACCCATCATAGATACGGAGAAGAGCGAACCGAATATTCTGTAATAAACAAACTGTATGCAGTAGTAAATATTTATGATTAATAAAAGAATCGGAAGAGTGATTTTATTGCCGATGTTTTTAAAGAATCCTGCAAATATCGTAAAAAACATAGCTTCCGCAGGCACGAATGCCAGGAAAGCAAGATTCATTTTTATGATTTTGCCTGAGATCTGAAATCTTAAGAAAATTTCGCAGAAAGAAATTGCAGCCGCAAATATAAGGAAATAAATGCCGAGAGCGCCGAGTCCCTTAAGGATTCTTTTGCCGAGGCTTCCTTTTTCCTTTTTGACCTCTTCATTATTGTCGTTTACCTGTATATTCCTCTTCATAATTGATATTCCTTTAACAATTTCAAAAACGCATTTAGAATACTATAATTTGATTTTTCAGTCAATCAGTTCTTTCATTATTTATATAAATATAACAAAAAATAGTTATATAGGGCTTACCATATTAAAAATTTCACAAAAAAAACGCCCTATTTATACGATATATGGTAGAATGAAAGCGGTTGGTTTAATACATATATGCAGGGTAGGTAAACTTTAGACCGCATGAAAGGAATCAAAAATGGAATACACAATCGATGCTTTGAAAGTTAACGAACGAAAGGAAGCGCATGAATATCTTAAGGAAGTGTTTTCTTTTCCGGAGTATTACGGAAAAAACCTTGATGCGCTTTTTGACTGTCTGGGGGAAATGAGAATTGACAGAATAACAATAATTAACAGTGAAAAGGGAGAAAATTATTTTTATTCGGTACTGGATGTAATTAACGATCTCGGTATAGAAACCGTTATGGAGTAAAGGTATAAATCATTAATTACCTGTCCCGTTTATTGGACAGGTGCCTGTGATATACTCCTCCTGTAAACAAAAGGAAAACCTGATGCAGGAGGATATATAAGATGACAGGAAGAATTAAGTTATTTACAATTATCGCAGCAGTAATCGTTATTTCGGTTGTTTTAAGCGTTTCGGTAAAAGCATATGCAAATGATAAAAAAGGACGCGAGTATAGGGAAGCAATCGAGAGAAGCGAAGCAGAGTACATAAAAGACGTAAGAGAGTATTTAAACGATTACGGTTTTAAAAACGCAGGCGTTAATCTTACAAAAGAATATGACAAAGACAGAAACGTAACTTACAAGCTGGTGGTTAATCATCATTCGTTTGAATATGCGTCAGATTCCAAGATTCGTAATATGGAAAACTGCTTTTATGAGAAGGCTGACGAATATCTTAAGGGTAATCTTGAGACAGAATTTTCTTTCTGAAAATCAATAGTGACAATTTTGATTACTACATGCTATAATGTCTACGTTTGAATAATAAGCATTTTTAGGAGGAATCAAATATATGTATTCGTTGGAAGAAGTAAAAAAGGTTGATCCCGAGATAGCTTCAGCCATCTGCGATGAGGAAGCAAGACAGAATTCTCATATTGAGCTTATCGCATCTGAGAACTGGGTATCCAAGGCTGTAATGGCTGCAATGGGCAGCATTCTTACAAACAAGTATGCCGAAGGTTATCCCGCAAAGAGATATTACGGCGGATGCGGATGTGTTGACGTAGTTGAAAATCTTGCAATCGAAAGAGCAAAAGAACTTTTCGGCTGTGATTATGCTAACGTTCAGCCTCATTCGGGCGCTCAGGCAAACATGGCAGTTCAGTTTGCAATTCTTAACCCCGGGGATACCATCATGGGTATGAACCTCGACCACGGCGGACATCTTACACACGGTTCACCCGTTAATATGTCCGGTAAATACTTCAATGTCGTACCTTACGGCGTAAATGACGACGGATTCATTGATTACGATAAATTACGTGAACTTGCTTTAGAGTGCAAGCCCAAAATGATTATTGCAGGTGCTTCCGCTTACGCAAGAACAATTGACTTCAAGAAATTCAGAGAAGTGTGTGATGAGGTTGGTGCGGTTCTTATGGTAGATATCGCTCACATCGCAGGTCTTGTGGTTGCAGGTCTTCATCCCTCACCCTTCCCTTATGCGGATGTTGTTACTACAACAACTCATAAAACACTCCGCGGACCCAGAGGCGGTATGATTCTTGCCAACAAGGAAGCAGCAGAGAAGTACAACTTCAACAAGGCTATCTTCCCCGGCATCCAGGGCGGACCTTTAATGCATGTTATCGCAGGTAAGGCAGTCTGCTTTAAAGAAGCTTTATCACCTGAATTCAAGGTTTATGCACAGAACATTATCGACAACGCACAGGCTCTCTGCAACGGTCTTCTTTCAAGAGGAGTTAAGATCGTTTCAGGCGGTACGGACAACCATCTTATGCTTGTTGACTTAAGAGGTGAGAAGTACACAGGTAAGGAAGTTGAGAAGATGCTCGATGAGGCTCATATCACAGCCAACAAGAACACAGTTCCCAACGATCCTCAGAAGCCTTTCGTTACAAGCGGTGTAAGACTTGGTACTCCCGCAGTTACATCCCGCGGCATGAATACCGAAGATATGGATAAGATTGCAGACGCTATCGCAGCTATCGTTAAGGGCGGCGAAGAGAAGATTCCTTACGCAAGAGCAATCGTAGACGAACTTACCGCAAAATATCCTTTGATTTAATATTACGGGGAGGCTTAGCCTCCCCTTTTACGTATTTAGATTTCTGAGGGGAAATAAATGCGAAAAAGATTATTTGACAGATTTAAAATTTTAATATCGGTTTTCCTGTCTGTAATTCTTCTGACGGCGTGCGACAGAACCGTGGTTGTCACCGGCGGATTTGCCGAAGGCGAGGTTTTCAGAATCAATACATTAAGCTGTTCAAGAAGCGAGATGAACATTTACCTTACCAATATGGCAAACGCATACGAAGCCACATTCGGTGAGCAGATATGGAGCACATCCGCAGGCAATACCACAATCGAGGATGCTTTTAAGGAAACGGTTCTTGCCAAGGTTACCAGAATCAAAGTACTGAATCTGATGGCAAAGGAAGAAAAGATTACTCTTTCAGGAGATGAAAAGAAATCTCTTAAAAAAGCAGCCAAGGCATATATGAAGACTCTTTCCAAAAACGAAAAGACCGAACTTGGTGCCGACGAAGATCTGGTATATCAGATGTATTCCGAATACGCTTTGGCGGAAAAGGTCTACAATTCCATTGTGGATGAAGTGAATTTTGAAATAAGCGACGATGATGCAAGAAGCATTACCGTACAGCAGATATTTATAAAGACCTATCATGAGGACACACACGGAAGACTGACGGATTATTCCGATGCTGCCAAGGCTGAAGCCAAAGAAAGAGCATTAGAGATAAGAGAAAAGGCAGTTACCGAGTCGGATTTCGAAAGCCTCTGTGCTCTTTATAACGAAGAAGACGAGAGCACCCATACCTACAGAAGAGGAGAGATGCCCGAAGCTTACGAAAATGTGGCATTTGCCCTCGAAGAAGGCGAGATAAGCTATGTAATTACCACAGAGGACGGATATTATATAGTTAAGTGCATCAGCACATACGAAAGAAAGGCTACCAACGAAAACAAGGAAGCCATTATAAACGAAGCCAAAAGAAAAGCATTTGAAGAGAAATATAATGAATTCTTGCCCAATGTCATAGCGAACATCAACGAAAAGGAGTGGGAAAGTATTAAGATTATTCATAACTCTGAAATGAAGACGGACTCGTTTTTCGATATCTATACGGACATAATGATTGACGGAAAATGATTTTATTAGCACTCAAGCAAATTGAGTGCTAATTTTTTATTGACTTTTAAAAATGCCGGTTTTATAATTATCACTGTACGATAAAAACAAGTGTTTTTAACACATAATATATTCTAAAGAGGTGAGTAAAAATGGCTAAAAAAGGTTCATTATCAATTAATTCGGAAAACATATTTCCGATTATCAAAAAGTGGCTTTATTCCGACCACGATATATTCATGCGTGAGCTTATCTCTAACGGCTGCGACGCTATAACAAAGCTTAAAAAGCTCGATATGATGGGAGAATATACACTTCCCGACGGCTTTAAGGAAAGAATCGACGTAACTGTAAATCCTGAGAAAAAGACAATTACATTTACAGATAACGGTCTCGGCATGACATCCGATGAAGTTGAGGAATATATTAACCAGATCGCTTTCTCAGGTGCGACCGATTTCATCGAAAAATACAAAGACAAAGCAAATGACGATCAGATCATCGGTCATTTCGGTCTCGGATTTTATTCGGCATTTATGGTATCCGAAAAGGTTACAATCGATACACTTTCTTACAAAGAAGGCGCTAAGGCCGTTCACTGGGAGTGCGACGGCGGCACCGAATTTACGATGGAAGATTCCGACAAGACCGAGGTCGGCACAAAGATTACTCTTTACCTGATGGAAGACTGCGTTGAATTCTGCAACGAATACCGCGCAAAAGAAATCATTAAGAAATACTGTTCCTTTATGCCTACCGAAATCTATATCGCCAAGGAAGACACCAAGGAAACACAGACCATCAATGCTAGCGAAAAGCTTGAGAGCGATATCGTTATCGAAGAACTTGAAAAGAAAGAGGGCGAGGACGAGGCCAAGATTAAGATTAAAAAGCGTCCCGAACTTTTAAACGATACACATCCTCTCTGGATGAAGAATCCCGCAGAGTGCGAAAAGGAAGATTATCTTAAATTCTACCGCAAGGTATTTAACGATTACAAAGAGCCTCTTTTCTGGATTCACTTAAATATGGATTATCCGTTCAATCTTAAAGGTATTCTTTACTTCCCTAAGATTAACATGGAATACGATGCTATCGAAGGCACCATCAAGCTTTACAACAACCAGGTATTTATCGCAGACAACATAAAAGAAGTAATCCCCGAGTTTCTGCTTCTTTTAAAAGGTGTGCTTGACTGTC
This sequence comes from Lachnospiraceae bacterium, assembly GCA_017962225.1. Lineage (GTDB taxonomy): Bacteria > Bacillota > Clostridia > Lachnospirales > Lachnospiraceae > UBA3766. The sequence goes on along the minus strand of JAGCVT010000042.1, from coordinate 17,340 downwards.
CCGACCTTCCTTTGAACGTATCGCGTTCAGCACTTCAGAACGACGGATTTGTAAACAAAATCAGCGAGTACATTACCAAGAAAGTTGCAGACAAGCTTTCCGGAATGTGCAAGACGGATAAAGAAAATTACGAAAAATACTGGGGAGACATTTCACCCTTCATCAAATACGGCTGCTTAAAGGACGACAAGTTCTGCGAAAAGATGAACGATTACATTCTCTTTAAGAATCTTGAAGGTAACTACATGACTTTACCCGAGTGCCTTGAGACAAAGCCCATTGATACCGAAGAAGCAGTGGATGAAGAAGGTAATTCCGTAGAAGCAGAAGTAATCGAGCCCGAAGCTGAAGAGGCAAAGGAAGACGAAAAGAAGGAAAAGATTATTTACTTCGTAACCGATCCCGTTGAGCAGAGCCAGTACGTGGCTATGTTTAAGAAAGCAAAAATGGATGCGGTAATGCTTACCGACAACATCGATATGCCTTTCATCAATCAGCTTGAAATGAAGAACGAAGGCGTAATATTCAAGAGAATAGACGAAGATTTGTCAGATGCTTTAAAGACCAAAAACTCCGCTAAGGTAGAAGAGGAACTTAAGGCAAACGAAGAGGAACTTGCAAAGCTCTTTAAGAAGATTGTCAAGAAAGACAATATCAAGGTTAAACTCGAAAAGCTTAAAAACAAAGACATTTCCGCAATGATGACAATGTCCGGCGAGACCAGAAAGATGCAGGAAATGATGAGAATGTATGCAAGCGGAATGGGTATCGACGAATTCAGCAAGGAAGGCCTTACGCTTGTACTTAATGCAAACAACAAGCTGGTTCAGTTCCTGATTGAGGAAAAAGAAGGAGAAAATGTAGGTCTTATCTGCGAACAGCTTTTTGACTTAGCCCTTATCCAGCACGGACCTTTATCACCCGATGAGATGACCAAGTTCATTAACAGATCAAACAAAATCATGATGATACTTGCAAAATAAACCGATTAAGAAGAGAAGCCAAAAAACTTCTCTTCTTTTTACGTATGTATAATATAGACAATTACGAATAGTGATTTATTGTTGAGAAATGCGTCGGTTTGTAGTAAAATAACTATATCTGTGGGTTTATGTCAAAAAGAAGAAAATTCCACGGTTTTATGGAGGATGATATGAGAAAATTCGTTGCCGGATTAGTTGCCGGAACCATGATTTTAAGTTTGACAGCATGCCTTCCTACAGGCGTAAATAATGCAGGTGACAAAGATTCCAACGAAGCTTTGGCAACCGTTACTTCCACTTCTAATTCAGGAGGTGACATTACAACTCCCGTCGATAACGGAAACGGCGGAGAAAACAATAACATTGATAACCCGGACAATCCGGATAATAACGGAAACGGAGGCGATACGGCTTCTCATCCCGAATATACATCTTATCCCGGATATTCGGTCTATGATTATACGGTAGAAAATAAGTTTTTGGATGATAATGATTATTCCAGCACGAAAATTATTGATACCTCTTACAGCAATATTTATATTCATTCGGGCGAGTATGCCGAGACTGACGATTACAAAGAACTTGCCGAAAAGATTCAGCAGGTCAACGAGGATAACGAAGCAAATCTTAAAGAGACTTTTAAAGGATTTGAGAGCGACTTTGATGATATGTATTCGGATGTGGATATCACCTGGGGACCTGTCTTTTATGAGTATGACCACAAAGGGGTTATAAGAGCGGATCAGAAGATTTTTTCCACAGGAAACAATGCCGAGGTATATTACGGTGGAGCTCACGGCGGTAACTACGTAGGCGGTTTCTGCTATGATTCACAGACCGGAGAACAGATTACATTCAATGATGTTTTCTTAAAAACGGACGGACTTGCCGATATCATTACGGACAAACTTTATGAGAATTATGACAAAGAAATCTTTTTCTCTGAGACAAGAGAAGATTTAAAAGAAGATGTTCAACTTTACGTGGATCAGCTTGTTAACGACGGAGCTACAAACTGGACCGTAAATTATGACGGTGTAGGCATTTACTTCGGTGATTACGCACTTGCAGCATATGCATCGGGACATCAGATTGTATTCATTAACTATGACGAATATCCCGATTACCTTAATCCCGAGTATTTTGAAAATGTTGATGATGAATATGTAATGCATGTTTCCCAGTATGTTTATTATCCGATGTATTTAGGCGATAAAGAATACGGATTAAGTTTTTCATGGGAAAAGTACTGGAATGAACAGGGCCAATTTTATTCGGATACTTACCAGTTTGTGAATATTTACGGCCCCGGAGATTTCTACCAGCAGATAAATATTGACGGTTCGTTTATAGATCCCAGTATCTACATCATCAGAAAAGACGGAACAGATTATCTGTATGTTCAGAACTACTTCTTTGACGGTGTTGAATATCTGCAGGTGTTTGAATTTAACGGCAAAGAATTTGAAGAGGTTGTAGCTTATCAGGGCGGTATTTATTTTGAAACAAACGAACTAAAGGAAATCTCATTCTCAGCTAACGGTTCTTTCGCAGGAAGCTTCGCATTCTCTACAACCACTGCGAATGTGGACGATGACGGATGGCTTGAACTCGGTGAAGTATTCTACTATGATCTCTATGATGGTTGGGAAGAAAAGAGTTATTACGAAGCCGTTTCGGATATAAAGGCATATGAACCCGATGATGATTTCAAACCTTCAAAGGATGAGAAAACTCTGGCTAAGGGAACAAGGGTGAGACCTTTTGCGAGCGATCTGGATAAATACATTATTCTGATTGATACAGACGGCAACTTTTATGCTTTCAACATTAAATGGGACAGCTATGAAATGACCATAGGCGGCAAAAAAACATTCGATCTTTTCGATATACATGAAGAGTGGTAAAAAGGAGTAAAAATGGCACAAGTTGGAATAGTAATGGGCTCGGATTCCGATATGCCCGTAATGAGCAAAGCGGCAGAAATGCTCGACAAATTTGGAATTTCTTATGAGATGACAATCATCTCCGCACACAGAGAACCCGATGTGTTCTTTGAATATGCTAAAAGCGCTGAATCAAAAGGCTTTAAGGTGATTATTGCAGGCGCAGGAATGGCAGCACACCTTCCCGGTATGTGCGCAGCTATTTTCCCCATGCCCGTAATCGGCATTCCGATGCACACCACAAGCCTTGGCGGAAGAGATTCGCTTTATTCAATCGTACAGATGCCTTCAGGCATTCCTGTAGCAACGGTTGCAATTAACGGCGGTGCAAACGCAGGTATTTTGGCAGCTAAGATTCTTGCAACATCAGATGCAGAGCTTTTACAGAAATTAAAAGATTATTCCGAATCTCTTAAAAAAAGCGTTCAGGAAAAAGACGCAAGATTACAGGAAGTCGGATATAAAAATTATTAAAATCTGGTAGGCAAATACCATAAAGTATAGGGATAACAATATTTATTTTTTAAGGAGAAAAAAATGGATTACAAATCGTCCGGAGTTGACATCGAGGCAGGTTACAAATCTGTCGAACTGATGAAAGGTTTTGTAAAAGAAACATTCAGAGAAGAAGTACTTGGAGGAATCGGCGGATTCTCAGGCGCTTTTTCGATGAGCAAATTAAAAGAAATGGATGACCCCGTTCTTTTATCCGGTACAGACGGATGCGGAACAAAGGTTAAACTGGCATTTCTTCTCGACAAGCACGATACAATCGGTATTGACGCTGTTGCAATGTGTGTAAACGATGTTGCATGTGCGGGCGGCGAGCCTTTGTTTTTCCTTGATTATATAGCATGCGGCAAAAATATCCCCGAGAAAATCGCAACCATCGTAAAAGGCGTGGCAGAAGGCTGCAAGCAGTCAGGCTGTGCATTAATCGGTGGTGAAACTGCAGAGCATCCCGGACTTATGCCCGAAGACGAATACGATCTTGCAGGATTTGCGGTAGGCGTTGTTGACAGAAAAGACCTTATCACAGGTCAGAACATAAAAGACGGAGACGTTCTCATCGGTATCGCATCAAGCGGTGTTCATTCAAACGGTTTCTCTTTGGTCAGAAAAGTTTTCAGAATGACGGAAGACAATTTAAACCGCTACAGAGACGAACTTGGAACCACACTCGGCGAAGCGCTTATCGCTCCCACAAAGATTTATGTTAAGGCTTTAAAGAGCGTAAAAGACGCAGGCGTTGTATTAAAGGGCTGCAGCCACATTACAGGCGGCGGATTTTATGAGAACATCCCCAGAATGCTTCCCGAAGGAATCGTTGCTGAGGTTAAGAAGGATTCTTATCCCGTACCTGCTATCTTCGGACTCATCCAGAAAGAAGGCAACATCGCAGAAGAGATGATGTACAACACCTTTAACATGGGTCTCGGAATGGTAGTTGCAGTTGATCCCGCAGACGTTGACAAAGCAATTGCTGCAATCAAGGCTGCAGGCGAAGAAGCTTACATCGTAGGTAAGTGCAAAAACGGCACAAAGGGAGTTGAATTATGTTAAAAATTGTTGTCTGTGTATCAGGCGGCGGTACAAACCTTCAGGCAATTATCGATTCGATTGAAAGCGGTAAATTACAGGATACCGAGATTGTCGGAGTTATTTCGAATAACCCTAACGCATATGCTCTTGAGAGAGCTAAGAACGCGGGTGTAAAAGGAATCTGCGTATCTCCGAAGTCATTTGCGGACAGAGAGGAATTTAATAAAGCGTTCCTCGATGCACTGAATGATTTTAATCCAGATCTTGTGGTGCTTGCAGGTTTCCTCGTAGTTATTCCGAAGATTGTTATCGAAGCCTACAGAGGAAGAATTATCAATATTCATCCCTCGCTTATCCCTTCATTTTGCGGAACGGGATACTACGGACTTAAGGTACACGAAGCGGCTCTTCAAAGAGGCGTAAAGATTACAGGAGCTACGGTTCACTATGTGGATGAAGGTACCGATACAGGTCCTATTATCATGCAGAAAGCAGTCGAAGTTTTAGAAGGCGATACGCCTGAGATTCTTCAGAGAAGAGTTATGGAACAGGCTGAATGGATTATATTACCCGAGAGTATTGGTTTGATTGCAAAGGAGACGAAATGAAAATACTTGTAGTCGGCGGCGGCGGAAGAGAACATGCCATCGTAAAAGCAATATCTAAGAGTGAAAGAGTGGATAAAATTTACTGCACACCCGGAAATGCCGGAATAGCAAAACTTGCGGAATGTGCTCCCATCGGAGTAATGGAATTTGACAAAGTTGCAATGTATGCCCTGGAAAAGCAGGTTGACATGGTTGTTGTCGGACCTGACGATCCTTTGGTAGCAGGCATTGTGGATGTGCTTGAAACAGCAGGATTAAAGGTATTCGGACCTAACAAAAAAGCTGCAATCCTCGAAGGAAGCAAGGCTTTTTCAAAGGACTTAATGAAAAAATACAATATTCCTACAGCAAAGTACGAAGTATTTGAGGAATCCGAACCTGCAATTAAATTCCTTGATCAGTGCAAATTCCCCATCGTGCTTAAGGCAGACGGTCTTGCCCTCGGCAAAGGCGTTCTTATCTGCAAGGATTACGATGAAGCCGTTGCAGGTATCCACGAAATCATGGATGACAAGAAATTCGGCAGCGCAGGCAACAAGATGGTAATCGAAGAATTCCTTACAGGCAGGGAAGTCAGTGTATTATCATTCACAGACGGTAAGACAATCAAGATCATGACATCTGCTCAGGATCATAAAAGAGCCAAAGACAATGACGAAGGCTTGAATACAGGCGGTATGGGAACATTTTCTCCTTCGCCTTTCTATACAGAGAGAGTGGATGAGTTCTGTAAGAAATACATTTATCAGGCAACTGTGGATGCAATGAGATCAGAGGGCAGAGATTTTAAGGGAGTTATCTTCTTCGGACTTATGTTAACCTCTGAAGGACCCAGAGTTCTTGAATACAATGCAAGATTCGGTGATCCCGAAACACAGGTTGTTCTTCCGAGAATGAAGAATGATATCGTGGATGTATTCGAAGCCTGCATCGAAGGAAGACTTGACAAGATTGATCTTGAATTCGAGGACAATGCTGCGGTATGCGTGGTACTTGCAAGCGACGGATATCCTGTTTCTTACGAAAAAGGAAAAGAAATAAGAGGTCTTGAGAATTTCGACGGAAAAGACGATTATTTCTGTTTCCACGCAGGAAGCAAATTCGCAGACGGCAAGGTGGTTACCAACGGAGGAAGAGTTCTTGGTATCACGGCACTCGGAAACGATTTGAAAGAGGCCAGAAAGAAAGCCTACGAAGCGACAGAATGGGTTGATTTTGACAACAAATACATGCGTCATGACATAGGCAAGGCAATTGACGAAGCATAGAGGCAGATTTGACTTTTTATGTAAAAAAATGTATATTTTATTAGATGTATAAATACATTTTACGAGGTGACTAACAGATGAAATTAATTAATAGAAACAATATTTGGCAGAAAGGAATTTCGGCAGTTGCAGTTCTTTTAGCTTGTCTTTTCCTTTTACCCATTACAGCAAAGGCAGACACACCCGGTACGGTAAATGACAACAATGTTAACATCCGTTCGGACGCAAATACAACCAGTACGTCTCTCGGAAAGGTTAATTCCGGAGATAAGGTTACCATTATCGAAGAAAAGAAAAACGGTACAGAGACATGGTATAAAATTACCACTGCCACAGGTACCACAGGTTATGTAAGATCCGATTTGATTACAAAGTCCGGAGATACCACAACCACAACAACTACAACTACTACAACGACAACAACAGCCAATGTTACGAATATCGATCCCAAGTCAGCATATATCGCAGGCGAAACAGTAAATATTCGTTCACAGGCTTCAGCAACTTCGGACCTTATCGCAAAGGCTCAGAAGAATACCGAAGTAACAGTTACAGGCGAAACAAAAGCAAGTGACGGATACAAGTGGTACAAAGTTCAGTTTACTGCAGACGGCGCAACCAAGACAGGTTTCATCAGAAGCGACCTTCTTACATTTACAAAGCCCACCAATACACCTGCAGAAACAAATATTGATTCAACCACTACACAGACTCCCGACACTACCACAGAAGATCCTGCTACAACGGATCCCGCTACAGAAGCTCCTGCAGAAAACACAGATACTCCTGCAGCAACGGAAGAGCCTGCTGAAGTTAAGAAAGCAATCACACCTCTTCAGCCTTACGAATCTCCCGCAAATCTTCCCGACGGATTCGACGAAGTACAGCTTGAGACAGGCGAAAAGGTATGGCATAAAGGTGATTTCTATATCATTTACGGTATGAACGAAAAAGAAATTACCGGATGGTATGTTCTTGATGAGAAGAACAGCACATATATTTCTTACGAGGGACTTTTTGATAAAGCATCCAAGAAGGATAAGGGCGACAGCACGAAGATCTTCGGCATCGATATGAAGATTATCCTTGTGGTTCTTATCATAGTAATCATCCTTCTTCTTGCAACAGTATTCTTCATGGCATTAAAGCTTTCAAGAGGCGTTGAAAACGACGACGACTATGATTACGATGACTATGATGACGAAGAAGATGAAGATGAAATCCCCGTTTCTTCTATTGAGAATTCCAGAGGACGTTCTTCAAGAGAAGACAGAGCATCAGCCAGAGCGGAGAAAGAACCCAAGCAGAGTAAAGCTGCAAGAGCGAAAGACAAGTTCTTAAATTACTTTACTACCGAAGTCAGCGATGAAGACGAGGATGATGAGTATTATGACGACGTAGATGATGACGACGACATAGACTTCATTGATATCTAAAAAATGTTAAAGCCTCTGTTAGAAATAACAGAGGCTTCTTTATAAGGGAATTATTTATGGAATTAAACGAGCAGAGCAAACAGGTACTGAAAATTGCCAATCAGATAGGAAAGACGCTCGGTGCAAGTGCGCTTGACACCCAGCATCTTTTATACGGTCTTGCAAAATGCAGCGAATCACTCGCAGGAAGCATTCTTGAAAGCCATGGTATTACATGTGCAGCGATTAAGAAATGCTTTGAATCGAGAAGCGAATCTTTAAGAAAAGTGGTGGTAAAGGGCAAATTAGACCTTACGCCTCAGGTTAAAAAGATACTCGATATAGCAGAAAAAGTTGCAAGAGACACAGGTTCCGACCTTATAGGCACGGAGCATATTCTTTATTCGATTGTGACCGAGGAAAAGTGCCTTGCATATAATCTTCTTTTATATCTCTTAAAAGATACGGGCACCCCCATCACAAAGATTGCGGAAGAGATAGCCGCAAACTTCGGATTTGACGATGAAGGCTATATTCCCGACGAATATGTAAGAGCCGAAGAAAATCCCATGGGTGAAGGCCCTCAGAGATTCAGCCTCGAAGATTATACCAAGGACATTACCGAAATGGCTGCAAACGGCGAGCTTGATCCGGTTATCGGAAGAGATGACGAGATTATGCGTATTATTCAAGTGCTTGCCAGAAGAAGCAAAAACAATCCCTGCCTCGTAGGCCAGCCCGGTGTCGGTAAAACCGCAATTGTGGAAGGCCTTGCACAGAGAATGGCAGACGGAAGCGTTCCCGACATCATAAAAGATAAAAGAATCCTTTCACTCGATATGTCATCACTGGTTGCAGGTACACAGTATCGTGGCGAATTTGAGAAGAGATTAAAAGCCGTTATCGAAGAAGTATCGGAAGACGGCAATATTGTGCTCTTTATGGACGAAATTCACACGCTTATCGGTGCAGGCGGAGCAAAGGGCACACTTGATGCTTCAAACATTTTAAAGCCCGCATTATCGCGCGGAGAAATCCAGTTAATCGGTGCAACCACGGAAGAAGAATTCAGAAAATATTTTGAAAAGGATGCTGCGCTTGAGAGAAGATTCCAGCCCATAGCGGTTTCACAGCCCACAAAGGAAGATACTCTTAAGATTCTTATGGGCATCAAGCATAAATACGAAGAGCATCATAATGTCATATATGATGAAGAGGCGATTGAAGCCTGCGTAAATCTTTCCGACAGATACATTACCGACAGAAACCTTCCCGACAAGGCCATCGATGTAATGGATGAGGCAGCTGCGCTTGTGTCTCTTACAGGCTACAAGCCTTCGGATAAAATACGTCTTTTACGAGAAAAAATCTTTGAATGCGACCGCGTAATGAAAGAGTCCATCGAAAACGGTGAATTCGAAAAGGCGGGAGAGGCAAAGAAAGAACAGGATGTCTTATTTGAGACTTTAAGAAAATCCGAAGCCGCCGAAAAGAGAAAGAAAAAGAAGAGCGAAAAAGCAGTTACCGTCGAGCAGGTTGAAAAGGTTATCTCCAGATGGAGCAAAGTGCCTGTTTCCGAGCTTTCGAAAAAAGAGTCAGACAGACTTATCGGACTCGAAAAGAGTCTTCATAAAAGAATCATAGGCCAGGACGAGGCTGTTGAAGCCGTAAGCAAAGCGATAAGAAGAGGCCGTATCGGTTTATCAGACCCCAAGCGCCCTATCGGAAGCTTTGTGTTCTTAGGCCCTACGGGTGTAGGCAAAACAGAACTTTCAAAGGCTTTAGCCGAAGCGGTATTCGGCTCGGAAGATTCGCTTATAAGAGTCGATATGTCCGAATACATGGAAGCGCATTCGGTATCCAAGATACTCGGCTCGCCTCCCGGATATGTGGGGTTTGACGACGGCGGACAGCTTTCGGAGAGAGTAAGAAAAAATCCTTATTCGGTAGTTCTTTTTGATGAAATCGAAAAGGCTCATCCGGATGTTTTTAACGTGCTTTTACAGATTCTTGACGACGGTCAGGTGACCGATTCGCAAGGCAGAAAGATAAACTTTAAGAATACAATTATCATCATGACTTCAAATGTCGGCGCCAAGAGAATCACCGAACCCAAGAATTTGGGCTTTGGCAGCAAGGAAAGCAAAGAGCAGAATTACGAAAAGATGAAAGCCAGTGTAATGGAAGAGGTTAAACAGCTCTTTAAGCCCGAGTTTATCAACAGAATCGATGATTTTATCGTATTCCACAAGCTTGACAGAAAAGAACTCGAGGACATTACGTCACTCCTTCTTTCAAACCTTGCAAAGCGTGCAAAAGAGCAGATGAATATCGATCTTAAATTTACGCCTGCTTTAAAAAACCACATTGTAGACAAGTTCTCAAATCCTTTAATGGGTGCAAGACCTTTAAGACGTGGAGTGATGGTTGATATCGAGGATCCTTTAGCCAGCGAAATCCTCTCCGGAAACATTGAAGAGGGCGATACGGTCAAAGTTTCTTTTAACAAGGGAAAGGTAAATTTTCACTAAAAATTTATAGAAATTAAGTCTGCTTTAAGGTATAATAAAATCATCCGAAATATAGAAATCTGCCCCGGCGTTTATGCTAGAAAAATCGGATAGAGGGGACATTAACAAATATTAAATGGGGGTATTTAAATGGATATCATCAGTACTTCGGAAAACGGGAAACTTGCATTCGGAAACTACGAACTTCCCGAAAAGCAGAAGAAAGAGGATTTTCCTCACTGCGGCGATCTGTATAAGATCAAAACATACAACACAATGACGAAGCTCGAAAAGAACGGTTTATTCCTTTTTGAGTCGGTTCCGGGTACCAATGTTACGGATTTTGAAGAAAACGATAACGGTTTATTTTTTAAAGTTGAATCAGACAAGGATTCACAGATTACCGTTGGACTTGAAGAAAACACCGAATACGATATTTCAATCGACGGAAAATCAATCGGCAAAATCAAGTCAAACGGCTCCGGTAAGGTAAGTTTTTCGGTTGAACTTTCAAAAGGAGAAGTAAAAGACATAAAAATAGTCAAATAGAGGGTTTATGTCAAAGGATAAAGTTAAAACCGTTTTCTTTTGTACGGAATGCGGTTATGAATCTCCGAAGTGGATGGGCCAGTGCCCGGGATGCAAGGCATGGAACACTTTTAAGGAAGGACTTGATAACAAACAGTCCGTAAAAGGTTCTCCTTCGACAAAGAGAAGCACATCGGAAAAGACCGTCATAATCCCTGTCTCCAAAGTTGAGATAAAAAAAGAAGACAAAATAAAAACAAATATCGGTGAACTTGACAGAGTCCTGGGCGGTGGTATCGTTTGGGGCTCTTTAACTCTAATAGGCGGCGATCCCGGAATAGGTAAATCGACGCTTCTTTTGCAGGTCTGCAAATCTCTCGGAGATTCGGGAAAAAGCATATTATACGTTTCGGGCGAGGAATCGGCCGCTCAGATTAAACTGCGCGCCGACAGAATAGGAGAGTTTAAGGAGAACGTTAAACTCTACTGCGAAACATGTCTCGACGACATAAAAGAAGTAATCGAAGAGACAAAGCCCGAAGTGGTTGTAATCGATTCCATACAGACCATGTTTTTGGAGGATGTGGCATCGGCTCCTGGCAGCGTATCGCAGGTAAGGGAAGCAACGGGGGTTTTGATGAGACTAGCAAAGGGCTTGGGCGTTTCGATTTTTATAGTCGGACACGTGACCAAGGACGGAAATGTTGCAGGTCCCAAAATGCTTGAGCATATGGTTGATACGGTGCTTTATTTCGAAGGCGACAGACATGCTTCCTACAGGATTTTAAGAGGCGTTAAAAACCGTTTCGGTTCGACTAATGAGATTGGTGTATTCGAGATGAGAAACCAGGGACTCGTGGAAGTTGCAAATCCTTCGGAATTTATGCTTTCGGGAAGACCTGTAGGCTCGTCGGGAAATGTTGTTTCCTGCTCGATGGAAGGCACAAGACCAATCTTCATAGAGATTCAGGCGCTTATTACAACGACTAATTTCGGTATTCCCAGACGCCAGTCGGACGGCGTGGATTTAAACAGAGTGAATCTCCTGATGGCCGTGCTTGAAAAGAAAATGGGTCTTCCGTTCGGAAACTGCGACGCATACATTAACGTTGCGGGCGGTATAAAAGTATCGGAACCTGCAGTTGATTTGGGTCTTGTCGTTGCCATTCTTTCAAGCTTCCACAACAAGCCCGTAAAAGAAGATATCGCTGTCTTCGGAGAAGTAGGCTTATCCGGAGAAGTCAGAGCCATTGCACAGGCAGATGCGAGAGTAAACGAAGCAAAGAAATTGGGCTTCAAAAAATGCATACTTCCCGCATCCTGTAAAAAGAGTGTTCAGGATGTAAGCGGTATGGAGCTTACGTTTATAGAGAACATAAAAGAATTGAAGATTTAAGTTAACATAAAATATATTTAGTTAACATAATATAGCAGTAAAGGCATAAAATAAAGCAATCATCATAAAATAAGTTTACATAATATTGAGAGGTTACACATGAATACTTACAAAGTTAAGGTTGGAAAGAAATCAAAGAAATATCCTGAAGGAACGACATTTGAAGAGATAGCAAAAGATTTTAAAGATGATTTTACGAGCGATATTGCAATTGCTATTTTTAACGGCAAAATGAAAGAACTTGCCAAGAAACTCGATGCGGACGGCGTGATAGAGTTTTTGGATGTTAAAGACGGCACAGGATACAGAACATTTAAGAGAACCGCTGTGCTTATGTTTATGAAAGCCTGCAGCGATGTTATCGGTGAAGATAAAATTAATAAGATTAAGCTCGAATTTTCGGTTAATACCGGATATTATTTCTCGTGCGACGGAGATTTTAAGGTAACAAGCGCTCTTGCTAAAAAGCTTGAGAAAAGAATGCGTGAGCTTTCGGACAATTCGACTCCTATACTCAAATCAACCAAACCCGTTGAGGAAGCAGGCAAGATTTTTGCCGCACAGGGAATGGAAGATAAGCTTAAACTTATCAAATACAGAAAAAGCTCTGTAATCAATCTCTACGAACTCGACGGATATTATGATTATTATTACGGATATATGCTTCCTAACTGCGGATATGTAAAACTTTTCGAAGTTCTCAAATACAAGGAAGGTATAATTTTAAATCTCCCGAGAAGAACTGCTCCCGATGTACTCGAAGAGTTTGTGCCTCTTGAAAAAGTTTTTGAAACCATGATGACCGCCACGAGATGGGGAGATATGCTCGGTATCGATACCGTGGGTGATTTAAACGACTGCATCTGCTCGGGTGATATTGACGATATGGTGCTTGTTCAGGAAGCTTTGCAGGAGAGAAGAATCAGTGAAATCGCCAAGGATATTGCTAAAAGAAAAGGCGTTAAGTTTATTATGATTGCAGGTCCTTCCTCATCGGGTAAGACAAGCTTTTCGCACAGACTTTCCGTTCAGCTCCGTACGTTAGGTCTTAAGCCTCATCCTATTGCAGTTGACGATTATTTTGTAAACAGAGCAGACACACCTCTGGACGAAAACGGCAATTACAATTTTGAATGCCTCGAAGCAATTGATACAAAGCTTTTTAACAGCGATATGAACAAGCTTCTTTCCGGTAAGAGAGTTGAGATTCCGACATTCAATTTTAAGATCGGTGCAAGAGAATACAAGGGCAATTTCAAACAGCTCGGTCCCGATGACGTGCTTGTAATCGAAGGCATTCATGCATTAAACGATAAGATGAGTTCCACACTTCCCGTCGAAAGTAAATATAAGATTTATATTTCTGCACTTACGACTCTTAACATCGATGAGCACAACTGTATTCCCACAACCGATGCAAGACTATTAAGACGTATGGTAAGAGACTACAGAACACGCGGCGCATCGGCCAAGAGAACCATCGGTATGTGGCCTTCGGTCAGAAGAGGAGAGGAAGAAAACATATTCCCGTTCCAGGAAACTGCGGACGCTATGTTTAATTCGGCTCAGATATATGAGATTGCAGCGCTCAAAGCCATTGCGGAACCGATTCTTTATCAGGTAAAGCCTGAAGATCCTGAGTATTTCGAAGCCAAGAGACTTCTTAAACTGCTCGAATATTTCCTCTGTATGGACACAACGAATCTTCCCAAAAACTCTATCGTAAGAGAATTCGTGGGCGGTTCCTGCTTTAACGTATAAACAAGATGAATGAAAAACTAAAGGATGCATTATTAAAATACGAGAAATACAAATGGCAGTTCTGGTTTATTACGGGACTGCTTGCTGTTTTATTGTTTCTTATCCCGTATTACATCCTTCGCGAAAATGCATACTTTATGATTCATGATGAGCTTGATGACGGAATCTTCAAGTACATTCTGTATGCAAAAAACTTCGGCATAAACGGAAGTTTTATCCCCGAATTCATGGGCGGTCAGAACAGATACACGATCACCATTTCCACATTCTGGGGAATATTTATATATAAAAACTTCGCTCCATATACTGCATTTGCGATTATGCTTACCATAGTCGTTTTAACCGGCTTCATCGGAGTTTATCTTTTGGGAAAAGAAATATCCGATAACGCTTTCGCATCGTTTGTGGCAGCGGTTCTTTTTTCCTATCTTCCTTTCAAATCAATGTTCGGCCTTAACATTGTCGGCTTCCCGATTTTAATATATCTGCTCATAAAACTGGGTAAAATGCATCAGGAAAAATACTGGCTGTATTTTATCATTCTTGTATATTATGCATTCGGAACAACGCTCGCATGGGCCGGTTTTATGTCCATAGGATTCCTTACTCTGGCGATAATAGGTTTTGCAATCTTTGATAAAAGACATAATGTCTCCATAGGAAATCTCGTAATAGCAGATGTTATCTTAATTGTCGTTCAGATTTTCACTTCCTGGGACCTCATAAAAAGTACAGTCGGACCTGCAAAGGTTATTTCCCACAGAGAAGAATTAGTTCTAAATTCGTACCATGATTTATGGGCTCTTTTTAAAGAAATGATGTATATCGGCGGCAGCCACTCAGAGTGCTGTTCGAAGATAATTGCGCTTACGGCACCCGTGCTTTTAATAGGTATTCCCGTGCTTGTTCATTTTATGGGCAAAGCTCATATTGACAAGGTTTTGCAGATAAACAACAAGTACAAACTTCTTTGCATCTTTTATGGTGCAAACGTTCTGAATGCTTTGTTCACATGCTTTTACTGTTCGGAGCCGATAGTTGCGTTAAGAATGAATCTTGGCGGAATATTTAAAACATTCCAGGCTAACAGAATCTACTGGATAATGCCTGCGTGCTGGATGTGCGTGCTTATTCTTGAACTGGCAATTCTTACAGATATTTCAAGTGTTTTTGTAACGGAATTTTTGTTCAAAAAGATGCGTTACGTGGCTGCGTTTCCCGTAGTCGTAATGTGCGCAATTATATTTATTTATGCAAGAAACGTATATCTTTCGTCGCCTTTTTATCACAATATCCGCCTGATGGTATTTGATACATATCACGTGGACAGCTGGAGAAAATATTACGCGGAAGATTTATACGCAGAGATAGCCGATGCAATCGGACGGGACAAGAGCGAATACAGAGTGGTTTCCATAGGCGTAAATCCTGCTGTAGCACTCTTTAACGGCTTTTATACAGTGGACGGATATTCAACCGATTATCCGCTCGAATACAAGCATAATTTCAGAAAAATAATCGAAAAAGAACTTTCGACAAATGACAGCATCCGCGGTTACTTTGATAACTGGGGCAACAGATGCTTTGTTTACACCGCAGAACTCGGCACCGGATTTGACATTTACCGCGGTGAAAATACCGAGATTGAAATTGATATAAACACAAATGAACTAAAGAAGATGGGCGGAGATTATATTTTCTCCGCAGTAAAGATAAAAAATGCCGATGAACTCGGCCTTGCAAGCATAAGCGATGCGCCGTTCATAAAAGATACAGATTCCTATGGCATCTGGGTATACGAAGTAAAGTAAAGCGAGACAACAGTGAAAGATTCGAGAAAAGTTTTACCGGATATTATCAGAATAATCTTAACTGCAGCCGTTTTGTTCCATCACTATCAGCAGCTGACCGGAACGTTTTTTTATCGTGGAATAAACTTCTACGGCGGAAAATTTTACTTCGGATATATCGTAGAAGTTTTCTTTTTAATGTCAGGATTCTTTATGGTTCCTTACATTGAAAAGATACGGGATAAAATGTCTTTCCCCGTTTTTTTCGGCAAAAGACTTATCCGCCTTCTTCCTTCTTTGATAGTGACAACCATCGCATATGATATTGCGCTTTTCTTTTATGTGCGTCTCTGCAACGGAACACTTAGATATCCCACAGATATAAACGTGTTTGGTAGCATCGTGACCGCTCTCGGTATGGGAAGCTGGTGTATCACCAAAGACTTTGAAATCAATCCGATCTGCTGGTATGTAAGCGTGCTTTTGCTTTGCTACATCCTTATGTACATCTTTGTATTTATATCAAAGATTACCAAAATTCCCGCAGGAATTCTTCTTGCAGTTCCTATGATTACAGGCGTTGTAATTACGCATGTGACAGAGTTCTCAATCATTCCTTTTCTTTCAACCAGAATCGCGAGAGGATATATTCATTTCTTCGGAGGAATGCTTTTGGGAATTATAATTACCGGGTTATTCGGCAAGGGCAGTAAAGCTAATGCAAAGAATGATGATAATAAAACTTATGAAAAAAAGAGTGATAATCTGAATAATCAAAGAAAAGATAAGCCGGGCTTTGGTTATCTTTTGAAGAAAACAATAACCAAGATTGGTGAAGCAACATTGGATATTTATCTAATTCAGTTACCGGTCTTATTAGTTTTCTTTATTATTTCGTATTACACAGGACTTGATCTCGTCAGTGGTAAGACGATGCTTTTATATGCTGCAAGTACATTTATAATCGGCGGACTTTATTATTTTCTTATCGAAAAGAGAATTCATTCTTTACTTTCAAAACTATTTGTAAAGAAGAGTTAAGAATTACGAGCATTATGATGCTTTAATATAATTCGCGCGTAGTTTTTCAAGCTTTATGGATTGGATTTACCCGCGGTTTTATATGTTTATTAAATAAGCACGTATCTTTTATGATTTATTCACAATAATTTACGCGCATTACTGATTAATTCTCAAATTAGCACGTAGCTTACAGTCCTTTACAATAAGAAAACTACGTGAATTATTGATTAATTTACGATTTCGCACGTAGCTTGCGGCCCCAAATGATACATTATTACGTGCGATTTTGCGTTTTTATGATTTCGCGCGTAATTTCCCTTTCAGGTCTGCGAAAATGAGGCAATTAACCTTCAACAAGCAGTTTGATTTTAGGAGTGTTTTTTAGTATAATATATTATTTGAGTGAAACAGACGATCGCGGCTCTTTTAGAGGTGAGGAAAGTCCGGGCTTCGCAGGGCAGGATGCCGGATAACGTCCGGTAGAGGTGACTCTCAGGAAAGTGCAACAGAAAATAACCGCCGCGCAAGCGGTAAGGGTGAAAAGGCGGTGTAAGAGACCACCGCTTATCC
>JAGCVT010000041.1 GCA_017962225.1 Lachnospiraceae bacterium | reverse complement strand
TTTATCGAAATTCGATAAAAATATATTGACAAATATCTTTTATGAGTGTATATTTCATTTTGTAAGAACTTAAAAGAAGGCGCGGAGGTGCTTTATGAAGCAGAAAGAACTGGCATTTTGGTTGAAATTCATTATTATCGGTACAGCGGTTTGCGGACTGATTATTTACGCAGGAATCATTCCTCATTTTTTAAGATATCTGGTTGAACAGAATTCGTTCGCCGAGAAAAATACTTTACCATGGTTAATTTCAATCTGGGTATCCGCAATTCCCTGCTACGTGGTTTTAATTTTAGGATGGTTTGTTTCAAGCAACATCGGAAAAGACAATTCGTTTTCAAAAGAAAACGCAAGACATCTTAAATGGGTATCTTTTATGGCACTTATCGATGTTGTTTACTACTTTGTCATTAACTTAATCTTTCTTGTAGCAGATATGTCTCATCCTTTTGTAATGGGCATAGCGCTTATCATATGTTTCTGCGGAACGGCATTTTCGGTAGTTACTGCAGCACTTTCACATCTGGTTGAGAAAGCGTCTGTAATGAAAGAAGAGAACGACCTTACGATTTAATGGTGGTGTGATATATGGGAAGAAATAAAAACGATCTTGAAAATATAGAAGAGGTTGAAGTTAACGGACGTCTTGTGTTTAACATCGATGTAATGCTTGCGAAACGTAAGATGAGCGTCGGGGAACTTGCGGCCAAAGTCGGAATAACTCAGGCGAATATGTCGATTTTAAAAACCGGCAAGGCAAAAGCTATCAAGGTTAACACGATTATAAAAATGTGCGAAATTCTTGAGTGCCAGCCCGGTGATTTGTTCGAATATGTCAGGGAGGACTAATTATGGAAAACGAGAATTTTAATGACAATTATATGGAAGAGCCTGCGGCCAAAGTTGCGGCAGAGCCCATAAAAGAAACGATAATCGAAGACGGTTTCTTACAGAAAGCAAAAGAATTAATCGACAACAAAAATGAATATTTAAAAAGAATTATCCTTTGCGCCATATATGCCATATTTTACACATTCTGCCTTTATAAAAATACCAACGGAATTACATTTCCGCTTTTCGCAATTGCAACAATAGTTGTTTACTGCCTGTTCTTAAAAGCAACGGGAGAGAAGATAAAAACATTTTCATATGTACTGATCGGACTGATTACACTTTTGGCCGTTAACGTCTGTACGACTACGAGCGTTCCGCTTCTTGTGTTTGACAAATTGTTTATGTGCGGTCTGTTCTTCGTTCTGTTTTTATACAACCTTTATGATGAAAAGACCTGGGACGCGACAAGATATTTTCTGGCAATAGGATCTGTGATTTTTTCATCGATTGCATTTGTTTTAGACCCCATCCTCGATATGGTTCGTATAGCAAAGGACAGAGGCGAAAAAGAAGAAAAGGTCAGAAAAAAGAACACCACAATCCTTTATGTACTGCTTGGCCTTGCAATATCCGTTCCGCTTTTATGTGTAATACTTCCGCTTCTTTTATCATCGGATATAGTATTCTTTGAAGCATTCAGAAAGATCTTTTCTTTTAGGATTGATAAAGACTTTATATCGATTGCACTGCTTACGGTATTAATATTCTTCACAGGATATGCACTTATTAAAAGACTCTGCGCAAGACAGGGCTGGCTTGAAATACCGGTAAAAGATAAGAGAAACAGCAACCCCGTTGTTTCAATCACGATAAGCGCCGTACTGCTTGTATTTTATGCACTGTATTCGGGCATTCAGATAATATATCTTTTTCTGGGATTCGGCACACTGCCTCAGGGATACACATATGCTGATTATGCACACGAAGGATTTTTCCAGCTCGTATTTGTCTGCCTTATAAACCTTATACTTGTGCTTATCTGCAGAAAGTTCTCAAAAGACAACAAAGTGCTTAAATTGATGCTTACATTCATCTGTTCCTGCACATACATAATGCTTTTCTCGAGTGCGTACAGAATGATCCTTTACATCGGTGCGTACGGACTTACATTCTTAAGAGTTTACGTACTCTGGGCGCTCTTAGTAATCCTGCTTGCAATTACCGGCGCGGTAATCCTTATCTTCCAGGAGAAGATGCCCTTCGTAAAATACTCAATGGTTGTAATCGCAGCAACATGGGTTGTATTCAGTATGAGCCATCCTGATGCATATATTGCCGAATACAATCTCAGTATGCATACAGGAGAACGTTATGTTCTTGAAAATCTCTCGGAAGATGCGATTCCTGTAATAATGAATTACGAGGCCGGACTCTATTCATCTGAACACACCGTAGATTACATGAGACAGTTTAAATACCGTTACGCAAATTACGAACTGTCCAAAGATTTTCGTAAATTCAATTTCGCTAAGTATAAAGCAGCAAAAGCCTTAGGGAAATTGCAATAATATATATCCTTTAATCTCCTCTAAAAAAACTGCAAGCTTTTCGGCTTGCAGTTTTTGTTTGTTAGTGCCTGGCTTGCGAAGCGTGCATGGCTCTTGTTTAATCCATTATAACAGGTCTAATGTAGTTTACATTTCCTTCGTCATCGAAACCGATGTGACACATGAAGGAGTTGTACTGCTCAAATGAGTAATCATCGGGACCGAATACGAGATAACCTTCATAGTCGTATTCTGCAGCTTTAAGGCAGTTGCCGTTATAATCATCCGCAGTCCAGGAATAAACTATGTCTGTAAATCCGTCGAGATCCGTGAGGATGAAGAAATCTTCCGAATCCCAGTCGGTAACTGACCAGTCGGGATATTCGTAATGAAGATCTTTGGAAATATCCGCGATGAAAGTGTAACCGCTTTCTATAATCGGAGCTTCAGGCCCGTCAACTTCTATCGGTTCATAATAGATTCCTACCAGCTCTTTGTTTTCATCATAAAAGAAACCGGCATACACATACATGGTGGGTTCTATTTCTTCAGTTTCATAATGGTAAAGATTTCCTCTTACGCCAAGGTCTTCATACATCTCGTCCAAAACTATATATTCATCCGAACCTGCGGGAAGGAAGCAGTAATACATGTTAAGGTAGAAGTATGACTGTCTCCAGCCGATATCTTCTTCGGGACAACGATGGCAGTCGGCTATTGTGAAGAATGTACCCTCATCAAAATCGTAACTGTACTGAATTACCTTTGCGAAGCCTCTTCCTGATTCACTGTCGGGATATGACTGGAAAGCCCGGATGTTTTTAGGTGTGTCTTCGTTGGGGTCTTCCTCTAATGAAACATCTTTTACGGTTGCTTCAAAAAGAGGAGTTGAAGAGGGTGTTTCATTTTTTGCGATCGAAACGGAAACGTCAATACTTGTGTAATAAAAGTGACCGGTTCCTTCGTAGAAATCCAGTCTGAAGGAAATGCTGTCGCCATTATAAGATATGGTGTCGTAGTACTCAGGATAAGACAAAGAATAATCCTCAAACATATCCTCGAAGTTTAGCTCGCCCAGACAGTACTCATTTCCGCTATAGTCTACCTGAATGATATTGTAATGTCTTCCGTCATCAGCTTCGCTGCCCTTTAAGACATACATATTGTCATTATCCATTCCGAGGTAATAAAGTCCCGTATCCGACACAAAATGTGCGACTTCATTGTTATCTTTGGAAGTATCGTAAATATATAAATGCTGCAGATAAGGATTTACGGAATAATCATATACGGAAAAATGTCCTCCGTCGGGTGCAAAGCCTTTTATAGTTCCGGTGCAGATTTCCTCATACTGATCGGAAGAAACTTCCTTTCTATATACGATATTATCTAATTGATCTTTTTCTTCGTTATAATGACCGGTAATGCATGCCTGTCCGTATAAATCGGTTTCGTTTACAAGATAAAAATCATTAAAGCCCGGGTCTTCACTGACCTTGGTTATCTTTGTCGGGTCTTCGGGATCAAAAGTATATAGATTTCCTGCATGGTAAGCGGTGTCGCTTCTTGCAAATTCGCCCCAGAGCGCTATATTTTCAATAGCGTAAGGATAATACTCACGAAACAGTATCTGACCGTTGTATCGTACAGCTTCGCCTTGCTGAACCACGGGAATTTCTTCTTTAACTTCAATCGTATCGGGAGTAGTAACCGTATCGGGATCGGCAGGTTTATCCGTATCCGTTACGGTAGTAGTTTCTGTGGTGTTAACTTTAGGATCGGGCTTTGAAAGATCGACATTTGTCTCCGGTTTATTTCCAAGACATCCCGACATAGTTATTGTCATTGCTCCAAATAAAATGAGCGCAGACAGTTTTTTAAACTTATTCATGAATTTTCCTCCTAAAAGAGTTAATTTGCGATTTATATAATCGGAAAATCCGAACGGTATTCTTTTATTAAAAAAGGATGCTCGTTCGCATATTCTATTATATCTTTTTTAAGATGTGTATCAACGAATTCTTTAACTGTTGCAAATTCGAGACGGTTAACGGAGGGACAGGTCGGTGTAAGCGCAACAACGATTTCTCCGTCTTTGTTCATTACCCTGAGAGGCCAGATTTTGCAATCCCACGGCTTTTCTTTATCTGATAAAAGACATCCGTTTCCTCCCAAATAAGGGCAGGGTACTTCTTCATTGGCATCATCGGTTTTATAGTCCCGGCTTAAATCATATTTTGCCAGAGTGCAGCCGTCTTTTATGATGACATTTAAAGCACTATCATTTAATGCCGGATTTTCTTTTATGGCATCTATATTTTCTTTTGTAAAGACAGGCACTTCCCACAGAGAAGTTCTCCTAAAAGAGCAGCAGAACCTGCAGGCTGCACAGTCTTCTTTTTTTAAGATTTCACCTAACATTATTTTTCCTCAACAATATATTTTTTGAGCATATAGAGAGGTTGATAAGAAGTCTTTGCGCGTCTTAAACCTTCAACACCGAGATCTTCCTCGCGGTTTATATATTTGTAGCCTTTGCAGACAATGAGTGCAAATTCGTTGCAGAGCAGCTGATAGATGCCGACTATATCTTTTCTGCCTTTTTCGATGACTTCATCCATGCACTCGTCATTTAAGGATACACCCGCTGCGTAGCCGACCACGGTTCCTTTTATATAAACAACGATTCCCTTGAATTCAAGTTCGTCATAATTTGCCAGATAAAACTTGATGGCTTCGTTTTCACGCGCAAGCATTTCATCGTAACCCTCGGCGAGCCTTTGCGTAATCCATTCCTGCTGGAATTGGTATATATCGGTTATATTTTCGTTTGTAATGTTTTCGATTCTTATCTGACCTTCGTATGCAGAGTAAAATGCCCGTACTCTGTTTCTTTTAGGAGCGAGAACTCTGCCTGGAAGAACCGAGAGGTTTTCCACAGAGTAAATGTATTCGTCGTAATCTCTGGATTCCACACATTCAAAAATATCCGGATAATTTTCGCAAAGCAGAAGTTTGAATCTTTCGGTCACCGTAAAAAACGACAGTTTCGCATCGTATTCTTTTGCGTCTTCAAAAAGAATATCCACATACTTTTTAAAATTGTCTTCAATATTACCGAGCGGAGCAAGATATACTCTTTTACCCGGAGTATCAAGCCTGCTTCGGTGAATGAATAAAATGTCGTCGACAATTGCATACTCATCGCCGTACTTCATCGAAAGACCGGTGAAAAGGTACATGGAATGCTGGCATGAAGACGAGCCGTATTCGCGAAGATATTTGCTGAGTACAGGTTTATCTTTAATTGTAATAGGAACAAAGTTTAACATCTGTTGACATACCTATTAAATCGTGTAACTAACTAATTATATCATAAGGAGAATAAATAGTCATAAAGGAAAAAGGAACTAAGAAGTTCAGGTTTTTGGACGATATACTATATATAAATCTGTGGAGGTGGGTTATGAACGGAAAGAAAGGCATAAAAGAATTAATTAAGAATTACAAAAGAACATGTATCCTTATCCCAATTCTGTTTATCAGTGTAATTTTACTGGGATGTACCTGCGGCGGCAAAT
>JAGCVT010000040.1 GCA_017962225.1 Lachnospiraceae bacterium | reverse complement strand
GAATCCGAAGAAAGAATATGAGAGATTTATGAAGTTAAATCTTTCGGACGATGTCAGAGAAAAGATTCTCTACGACAATTTTGCGAAGGTCTTTGATCTTCCCATGTAATACTATTCGAAAATAAAGAAGAGTGGATATATATGAGTGATAATTTCAACACGATAAAAGAATTTACAGACGAGATTTACGAGAAATATTCAGACAACATTGCATATCGTTTCTTCAGGGATGAAGTTATTACAGACAGAACTTACAAAGAATTAAGAAACGATGTATATGCACTTGCGTCATCTTTTGTCGGAAGCGGTTACAAATCCAAACATATAGCAATTTTAGGCGGCACAAGCTATGAATGGATTGTGTCTTTTCTTGCTGTTATCATAAGCGGAAACGTGGTCGTTCCGATTGATAAAATGCTTCTTAAAAAAGAAATGCTTTACCTTTTCGAAGCAGGTGATGTGGATGTAATTCTATACGACGAAGAATTTGAAGAAACCGCTTTGGAAGCTAAAAAGACAATCAAAAAAGTTAAAAAGGTTCACTGTCTTTTAGGAGAAGAATTCCAGGGATTTTTAAAGACTAAGGAAGTCGAAATGCCTGAGACAAATCCCGACAAAGTGTGTGAAATTCTTTTCACTTCAGGTACTACAGGAGTCAGCAAGGGCGTAATGATTTCCCAGACAAACATCATTGTTAATCTTAAGGAAATCCACAGACTTGATTTTGCTTCAAACGTTTCGGGACCGAAGGTTGTTTTAAGCGTTCTTCCCGTACATCATACATTTGAATTGACTGTAGATAACTTAGGTATTTTATGTTACGGCGCGACTATCTGCATTAACGACAGCATCGAAAACATCGCAGCCAACATCAATACCTTTAAGCCTGCGGTAATGTTAATCGTTCCTGCGATTGCGGAAGCTTTGTACAAGAAAATAAAAGACGCGATGTCTGATTCGAAGACGGCTCGTAAAATAAATAACGGCAAACGCATCGTAAAAATGGCCGGCGTTGTCGGTATGGACGTACGCCGTTCTATCTATAAATCACTGCTCGACAAGTTCGGCGGAAACCTTACAAACATCGTTGTAGGCGGCGCGGCACTTCGTCCCGAAATCTGCGAATGCTTTGCACTTTTCGGAATTAATGTTTTCCAGGGCTACGGCTTAACCGAATGCGCTCCGCTTGTCTGTGCAAACTGTCCTACGACAAATAAGATCGGTTCTGTCGGAAAGCCGGTATACTGTGAAGTTAAAACCGTTGACTGCGAGATAGCGGTTAAGGGCGATAATGTCATGCTCGGCTATTATAAAAACGAAGAAGCCACAAACGAAGTTATAAAAGACGGATGGTTCTATACAGGAGACTTAGGATACTTTGATGAGGACGGATATCTCTTTATTACCGGCCGAAGCAAAAACGTTATTATTCTCGATAACGGAAAGAATATTTATCCCGAAGAACTTGAAGAGAAGATAATGGTTATCGACGGTGTTAAGGACGTATTCGTATACGGTGACAAGGGCAGACTCTGCGCGCTTGTTCTTCCGGCAAACCCCGGCGACAAAGAGAAAAAGAAGGCAATTGAGACTGCCATCAAGAAGATAAATGAAGCCCTTCCGGGCTACAAGAAGATTACATTCATAAGCTTTACTCACAGAGAGTTCCCGAAGACCACAACCATGAAGATCAAACGTCATGAACTCATGGAAATGGTTAAGAACCAGCTTGAGAAAAACGAAGTCAAATACGTGGCTCCGACCAATGCTACCGAAGAAAAACTTGTCAATGCTTTCGAGCAGATTCTTGCAAAGCGTGTGGGCATTTACGATGACTTCTTTGATCTCGGCGGAGACTCGCTTGCGGCATTTGAACTTGCTGCGATTTTAGGAGTAAACGCACAGGATGTCTACGAATATCCGACGGTTGAATCGCTTGCAAAATTTATGGCAGGAAGCAATGTGTTTGAGGATGAGGAAGACAAGGTTGACGTTAACTCAATCATTCTTCACAATTCAAACGTTACTTATAAAAACGCTCATAAATGCGTATTCTTAACAGGTGCCACAGGCTTCCTTGGAGCGCATATTTTACGAGAACTTTTAAGAAATAAAGTTAAGGTTGTATGTTTAGTCAGAAACGAAGAGAGACTTCGTCAGACCCTCGGACGTTATTTCCCGAAAGAGTACAAATACTTTAACTACAAGGTTGTTAAGGGAGATATCGAAGCAGAACATTTCGGATTAAACGATATCGAATATTCTATTCTCGTAAGAAAGGTCGACACAGTCATTCATACAGCTGCAAACGTACATCATGCGGGCCATTATGAAGACTTTGAGAGAACCAATGTATGGGGAACTCAGAACGTAATTAATTTCTGCAAGGATGCAAGAGCGGTGCTTCACTACACATCCACAGCATCTGTTAACGGTGTCGGTACAGTTGCAATTCCGAAGACCGACAAGGTATTCGATGAATTTGTATTGGACATCGGACAGAAGTACGTTCAGAACGTATATATTCATTCAAAATACAAAGCTGAAGAAGCCGTTCTTCTTGCTAGAGAAGAAGGACTTAAAGTTAATATCTACAGAATCGGCAATCTTACATGGAGAATGTCCGACGGTATGTTCCAGAAGAACGCCGACGACAACGGATTTATCGGAAGAGCGAGAGGCTTCTTAAAAGCCGGTATTTACAGTCCCGAAATCGCACAGTTCCCTATGGATTTCACCGCTGTGGACGAATGTGCGAATGCGTATGTAAAACTCGTTTTACACAACAAGATTAACAATATTTACCATCTGTACAATCCGCACTTGTTTACCATCGAAAAGCTGGCAAACAAACTGCTGTTTAAGTGCAAGAGCGTTCCGAGAGAAATCTTTGACAAGTTCCTAAAAGAAAAGATTACCGACAAAGACGTTGCAGTTTTATCGTTCTACAGTTCGATTGCTTCGAACTCAAGAAACGTGCCTGTAAGCAACGATTTTACGAGCGGTGTGCTTTTGTCACTCGGATTTAAGTGGTCAAACATCGGTTTCCACTATTTAAAATATCTAAAAAGATTTATGTAATAAAGAGGCATTAAAGTGAAAATTGGAATTGATATCGGATCTACGACTATTAAGTCGGTGGTATTCGACGATTCGGGGAATTTAATACACAAAAGTTACGAGCGCCACTTCACACTTATCACCGAAAAGACCAAGGAAGTTTTAAAAGGTTTAATCGATAAGTTTGACATAAAAGAGCCCGTAATCTGTGCAATATCCGGTTCAGCCGGAATGGGTCTCGCGGAAAAGGCGGGACTTCCTTTTGTTCAGGAGGTTTATGCAACAAAGGTTGCAATTTCAAAGAGGCTTCCGGACACGGATGTTGTAATCGAACTTGGCGGTGAAGATGCCAAGATTCTTTTCTTAAACGGTAATCTTGAAGTCAGAATGAACGGAACCTGTGCCGGCGGTACGGGTGCTTTTGCTGATCAGATGGCATCCTTGATGCAGGTGAGCGCTGATGAAATGAACGAGCTTGCAAAGAGTGCAGAAAAGATTTATCCGATAGCTTCAAGATGCGGTGTTTTCGCAAAGACCGATATCCAGCCCCTCTTAAACCAGGGTGCGAGAAAAGAAGATATTTCCGCAAGTATTTATACGGCGATTGTAAACCAGACCATCACAGGTCTTGCACAGGGTCATCCTATCGAGGGTAAAATCGTTTATCTCGGCGGACCTCTTACATTTATGTCGGAGCTTCGTCTTGCATTTGACAAGGCACTTAAGTGTGAGGGCACATGTCCCGAAGATTCGCTTCTTTTCGTTGCAATGGGTGCCGCATATTATGCGTCCGATGCAGTGGATTTAAATGCGGCTCTGGACATCATTACAAAGTCAAAGGATTCCATCAGAATTTCTTCTCTTGAGCCTTTGTTCAAGGATCAGAAGGAATATGACGAGTTTGTCGAAAGACACGCTCAGGACAGGGTTGAAAGAATTGAAGGCCAGCCTTACGAGGGTGAAGCGTTCCTCGGCATCGACTCAGGTTCCACCACACTTAAAGTTATTCTTACCAATGACAAGGGTGAGATTTTATATTCAAGATATGAATCCAATCAGGGTAAACCTATCGATGTTGTGGTTGAGTCCCTAAAAGAAATGTATGAGCGTTATCCGAAGGCTCATATCGCATCGAGTGCAGTCACCGGTTACGGTGAAGACATGATAAAAGCAGCGCTTAACATTGAGTACGGCGTTGTAGAAACAGTTGCCCATTTTACGGCAGCGAAATTCTTCCTTCCCGATGTTGAATTTATCATCGATATCGGCGGTCAGGACATGAAATGTTTCAAGATAAGAAACGGAGCAATCGACAACATATTCCTAAACGAAGCATGTTCTTCGGGCTGCGGTTCTTTCCTTCAGACATTCGCTTCATCAATGGGCTACGAAATTGAAGAATTTGCAAACTTAGGTCTCTTCGGCGACAATCCCGTGGACCTCGGTTCAAGATGTACGGTATTTATGAACTCATCCGTAAAACAGGCTCAGAAAGAGGGCGTTACGGTTGAGAATATTTCCGCAGGCCTTTCGATAAGCGTTATCAAAAACGCGCTTTATAAAGTTATCCGTGTTCATTCTGCAGACGAACTCGGTAAGAAAATCGTTGTTCAGGGCGGTACTTTCCTTAACAATGCGGTTCTTCGTGCATTCGAAAAAGAGATGGGCGTTAATGTTATCCGTCCCGATATCGCAGGCATGATGGGTGCGTACGGCGCAGCGCTTTATGCAAAGGAACTTTACAGAAGAAAAGGTAATGCACACGATCCGGAATACGAAGGCGTTATTTCAAGCGAAGAATTAAAGACCTTCTCATACGATGTAAAGTCTGTTACATGTAACGGCTGTAACAACCACTGCCAGTTAACCGTCAATACGTTTAGCGGCGGCAGAAGGTTTATAGGCGGCAACAGATGTGAGAAGCCTGTCACCAAGAAAGCACAGGACGACTCCTTAAATATTTACGAATACAAATTATCGCTCCTAAAAGAATATTCCGACGATGTAACCGAAAAGCCCGAGGGCTCAAAGGTTATCGGTATTCCTCTTGCAATGAATATGTATGAAATGCTTCCTTTCTGGTATGCATTCTTCAAACAGCTCGGATATACCGTAAAGACGTCCGGATTTTCAAACAGAGCAATGTACATAAAAGGTCAGGGAACAATTCCTTCCGATACGGTTTGCTTCCCTGCAAAGATGATGCACGGCCATATCCAGACACTTATTGAAATGGGCGTGGATGTCATCTTTTATCCCGGCATGACTTATCATTTTGATGAGCACAAAGGCAGAAAGAATTACAACTGTGCGGTTATCTCGGGTTACCCCGAAGTTATCAAAGCCAATACTGTTAACTTCGGCGAAATCATTTACATCAATGATTATGTCGGACCTCACGTTAAGAGCAAATTCCCCGAGAAGATTAACGAAATTCTTACAAAGAGACTCGGTACTTCTTTTACGAGCTCAGAGATAAAGAAAGCCTGCAAAGCAGCTTATTCGGAATACAGCAGTTACGTATCAAAGGTTCGTGCTAAAGGTGATGAAATCATAAAAAGAGCCAAAGAAGAAAACAAGAAAATCATTCTTCTTGCCGGCAGACCTTATCATGCGGACCCTGAAGTAAACCACGGAATTCACAAGCTTATCGCAGGTCTCGGATTTGCGGTTATAAGCGAAGATTGCGTATCCTACAAAGTGCCGAAATTTAAAACAAATATTATTGCCCAGTGGACCTTCCACCAGAGACTTTTCTCTGCGGCAAAATATGTGGCTGACAATGCGGACTTTTATATGGTACACCTCGTATCCTTCGGCTGCGGCCTCGATGCGCTTACAACCGATGAAGTAAGAGAAATACTTGAGTGCAGAGGTAAACTTTACACTCAGATTAAGATAGACGAAGTAACGAACCTCGGTGCCGTAAAGATCAGACTCCGAAGCCTTATGGCGGCCATCGAATCGGGAAAGGAGGGCACAGCCAATGAGTAACCAGAGCCCTCATTTCGTCAAGAAAATAATGTTTACCATGAAGATGAAAAAGGACTATACGATTCTTTCTCCGATGATGTGTCCTATTCATTTCAGACTCCTTCGACCTGTATTCCAGAGAGTCGGATACAAGGTTGACATTATGGAAAACGAAGGCCCGGATGTAATCCAGAAGGGCTTAAAATACGTACACAACGATATCTGTTATCCCTGTTCGCTTATCACGGGACAGATGCTTGCAACTATGGAAAGTGGCAAATACGATCCGAATAAGGTTGCAATGATTATCACCCAGTCAGGCGGCGGATGCAGAGATTCGAACTATATTAACCTTATGCGTAAGGCATTTGAGAGAGCGGGCTATCCCAATGTTCCTTTTATTTCGGCAAATACCTGGAATATGGAATATGCACCCGGCATCTTTTTATCGCCTTTAACTCTTTTATCAGCTGCAGCCGCACTTGTTTACGGCGATGCGCTTACCCTGGTTTCCAATCAGGTAAGACCTTATGAAGTTAAGAAAGGCGCAACGGACGAACTCTTAAACGAGTGGATTGAAATCCTCGGCAGAGGCTTTTCAAGAGGCAAGGGCTACACGGTTAGCGCAATGAAGAAAACCGTCAGCGAAATCTGCCGTACCTTCTCGGAAATAAAGGTTAAAAAAGTACCCAAAGTAAAAGTCGCCGTTATAGGTGAACTTTATCTTAAATATTCGGTTCCCGGCAACAACCATCTCGAAGAGTTCTTAACCGAACAGGACTGCGAATATTTTATACCGACAGTTTTGGGATTCGGCGCATACAAAACAAACGGCGCACTTGAAGACCTTCGTACATACGGCGGACATCCAATTAAGAGATTAATCATGGAAGCTGTTATGAAATATTATTTCTTTATCGAGGACCTTTTAATCAGCGGTATTGAAAAGTGGCCGATGTTTACGGCTCCCGAGAGAGTTAACGATTTAAAGAAGAGAGCAGAAGGAATCATCGATACCACCAACAGCATGGGCGAAGGCTGGTACGTTGCTGCAGAAATGCTTGAACTGGCTGACCACGGATACGAAAACATCATCTGTGTGCAGCCTTTCGGATGCCTTCCCTGCCACGTAGCGGTTAAGGGAATGCAGAACAAGGTAAGAAGAGTCAATCCTAAAATCAACTCGGTTGATATCGAATACGATCCCGGTGCCACAAAGGTTAACCAGGAGAATCGAATCAAGCTTATGCTTGCGGTTGCTCGTGAAAATCTTAACAAATGATACAAACGGGGACGGTTCCGTTTTGGCCTTTTTTACCATTTAAGAACCGTCCCCAAATGGTCAAAATTTATGGCGATTTATCATAATCTTAGCGAAGAAGTTCAAAACAGAATCCGTGAAGACAGAGCTCTAAAAAAAGAAAACCCTTATGCTTTCAAGGATGAGGATGTCGTAAGAAGAGAGCCCGATCACGATATTGCCAATCTCTGGCGCCCCGCGTTTGTCAGAGATACGGAAAAAATCATGCACTGCCCTTATTATGTCAGATACATGGATAAGACGCAGGTTTTTTCGCTATGTAAAAACGATGACGTATCAAGAAGAGCCACGCATGTTCAGTTTGTGGCAAGAATCGCAAGAAACATCGGTTCAGTTTTAAATTTAAACTGTGACTTAATCGAAGCCATTGCATTGGGACACGATATCGGACATACACCGTTCGGTCATGCGGGCGAGAGAAAGCTCGATGAAATTCTTTTTAAAGCCACGGGTAAACATTTCAATCACAACATTCATTCCGCGAGGGTTTTAAGCATTATTTTTCCTTTGAATTTAAGCCTTCAGACACTTGACGGAATCATATGCCACAACGGCGAATTCGAATGCAAAAAATATAAGCCCGAACCCTATAATAAATTTGAAATTTTTGACGATAAAATGAAATATAGCTATGAGGACAGTGCGTACATTAAAACGCTCATTCCGGCAACGCTTGAAGGGTGTGTAGTCAGGGTTTCGGACATCATCGCATACCTGGGAAAAGACAGACAGGATGCGAAGAAGTTAGGACTCATCGAATCGGAGAAAGAATTCGGTTCGGCCGTAATCGGAAAAACCAATGCCGAGATAATTAACAACATGATAGTAAATATCATTGAAAACAGCTACGGAACCGATTACATCAAGATGGATGATGAGTATTTTGAAGCATTTTCATCCGCTAAAAAAGAAAATTACCAAAAAATTTATTTAAGTGATAAAATAGAAGATGTATATAAGGGGAAAATTTATCCGATGTTTGACGAGCTTTATGATGAGCTTTTAAAACAGGCGAAATCAGGCAGCGAAGATACATTTTTCTACAAACATCATTTGAAATACATCGAAGAAATCACAAAACCGTACAGAAGGATTAACAACTACCGCGATGAAAGTTTTGAGGAAATGGTGGTTGACTATTTAGCCAGTATGACGGATGATTATTTTGTCGAATTACATGAACATCTATTCCCTGATTCTGAGTTCAAAGTAGAGTACAGGGGTTATTTTGATTGATATTAGTGTGGAGGCAAGGGGTTATGAAGAAAAAAGTTGCGGTATTTGCCAATACATGGAGTGCCGACATCGTGTCTTCTTTTTTAAGTGGCTTTTATGATGCTCTTGAAAAAGATACAACGGATACGTTTGTTTTTCTTGCAGCCAATTCTTACGGCAGACCGGAAACACATAATCTGAGCGAAGTATCCATTCATTCACTTCCCGAACTTGAAAAATATGATGCGGCAATTATCTTTTCTCAGGGCCTTAATTCCAATCAGGTCAGAGATCGGATATACGAAGACTGCGAAAAAGCAGGAATTCCCACCTTCTGTATAGGCGACACGCATCCGGGATTTCACGGCGTTTTAGTAAAGACGGCCGATGCGATGAGAGAACTCTGCGACCATTTATACAATGAGCACAACGTTCGCAAAATTGCATTTTTTGCAGGTTCACAGGAAAACGGAGACTCTAATGCCAGACTTGAAGCGGTAAAGAAATTTGCCGAAGAAAAAGGACTCGATTTTAACGAAGACCAGGTATTCTATTCGAACTGGGAAGTCCGTAGATGCATGCATTACATAGAAGAGAAGTACACCACCAGAGAGTCGCTTCCCGATGCGATGATTTTCGCAAACGATTTTCTGGCTATTTCCGCCAATATGGCTCTGGATGCCAGAGGATTTAAGATTCCCGACGACGTGCTTGTAACGGGATTTGATTTTGCAAGGTCAGGTCAGATTTATTATCCTTCCATCGCTACGATAGACCAGAGATACGATCTGATGGGCGAATACTGTGCTAAGAGCTTAAAAGATATAGAAGAAGGTAAGGAAGTACCTGCGGAGAAGTATGTTGACGGCGAATTTAAGCCCGGTGAAAGCTGTGGCTGCAAGAATCCCCGCAACGAAGATGTTAAGAGAAGAGAATACTGTCACAG
The DNA here is from genome assembly GCA_017962225.1 of Lachnospiraceae bacterium. Taxonomy (GTDB): domain Bacteria; phylum Bacillota; class Clostridia; order Lachnospirales; family Lachnospiraceae; genus UBA3766. The sequence continues at coordinate 11,141 of JAGCVT010000040.1, read as the reverse complement.
ACTCATCGGCAAAGAATATGAAGAAGATTACAGAATGAGCATTATCTACGGTATTCGTGCGGCATTTCAGGAATCCAGCAAGTTTGCCACACTTCCTTCGAAGCTTCAGAACACTTTGAATTTTACGGCCGATCCCGATCTTGACAGCTTTTACATTCTTATGGATCCTTCGCTTGAAAGAATTGCACTTGAAGATCCGGAAGAACTGCCGAAATACAGATATTCGAATAAACAGCAGGTTGTTGTTGCAAAGAAAAACAACAAACCTTTAAAGACCGATTATACCATCTGCAAATCGGAACTTATACCCGAGTATGACGGTGAAGGCAGAAATGAAGTTTATTTCATTATGCCGCTGTATATCGAATCCTTCGTAGTCGGATATTTCGCAATGGTCAGAAGCCCGAGAGGCATTGTTGACTGGATTTACTGGGAATATGCAAGCTGCTTCGGTCAGTCACTGACATATTACAGAACGAATCTGAAACTGGCCGCATTAAACGACAAATTGTCCGAACTTATGCAAAAGGATGCCCTGACATCCCTTAAGAACAGAACTGCATACGAAAATGCCAAGGCACATTTGAGAACACTTTACCTGGCACAGGATCTTCCTAAATTTGCCGTTGTCATGTTTGATTTAAACAACCTAAAAGAGATAAACGACGAATACGGCCACGGCATGGGCGATATTTATATCAAGAATTCCAGCGTGCTCATATGTAACACATTTAAGCATTCACCCGTATACCGTATCGGCGGCGATGAATTTGTTGCAATCGTAAAAAATGACGACTACGATAAAAAAGACGATCTTTTACAGGAATTCATGGATGCGGTAGTCGAACTTTCGAAGCCCGAAATTCCGCCTGAAAAGAGAGTATCGGTAGCGGCAGGCATGGCAGATTTCGACGAGATTGAAAATGAAAATCTCGACAGTATATTTAAACTCGCCGACGACAGAATGTACGCAAACAAGCGTAAAATGAAGGCGGAAATGGGATTGCTGTAGTTGTAAGGGTTTAAGATTAACCGGGTGTGAAAGCACCCGGTTTTTTGGTGCCCGGCTCACGCAGTGTGCCCGACACTATTTTTTGCCCAAAAAATAGGAAAGGCCCGGGGATTGGGCCTTTCCAGGAGAAAATGAATAAAAAGTATTAAAAATACTAAAAATGAGGAGTGCTGACGAACCAAATCGTCAGGCAATGAATAAATGATTTAAATATATTATATTTTTGAACTGTGAAAAAAGTATGAACTTTTTTGATTAATTTATAAAAAAAATTTTATGATTTTAACTCCAATAAATTGCCGTGTCCGTGTTGTAAAAACGCCATTTTAATGTTAAAATGGGAATGATGCAATTTAGGGCAACCAATGTATTGAGGCAAAGGAGTTTTATCCATGGACAATTTTACAGATAAGCTTGCACAGAAATTAAGCGCACAGGAGATGATTAAGGCTAACGCTCAGGCAGAAGCCAATGAAATGCGTCGTCTTCAAGAGCAGGTGGCACAGTATGAAGCCATCCTTCAGGATATGCGCAAATTAAATTACAAAAACTCCGAACTTACAGATAAAATCAACGCACTCGTAGACGAGTCTATCAATAAAGTTCAGACCAGCCATGCAGAAGGTGAAGAAGGCGAGAACTCAGAAGTTTCAAAGCAGCTTTCGGAAGAAATCATTACAGCTATCGATGAGGCTTTAAGCAACTTCGATTCCAATTTCGGCAGCGCATTGAACGAATCGGTCAACAATACCCTTCTGGTACCTGTTGGCGAAATGAAGCAGGAAGTTTCGGGTTCCGTAGCAGACATCAAGCAGATTGCAGAAGATTTCAAGGGTTCTGCAGACGATATCAGATATGCTTCGGATCTTGTAAGAAGCAGCGCAGATGATTTAAAGAATTCCGCAGATGCAATGAATTCTTCAATCGAAGGAATTATTTCATCCAGCGAAGAAATCAAAAACACAACCGCTGAACTTAAGAATTCAAACGATGAATTAAAGACAAGCGTTAAGACCAGTGTCGACAACGCTTTGCTTGCAATCAGAAGAGAGAACCGCGAAATCGCGGATCATCTGGAATACATCCGTTCCGGTATCGAGACGATTAACCGTCCGAGCGAGGAAGAGGAAATGCTCAAGAGAGAAGAGGAAGAAAGAAAACTCTTCGAAGAGCAGCAAAAAGAAGAAGCACGTCTGATCAAGGAAGAAGAAGACAAGAGAGCATTACAGGAAATGTTCAAGCAGTCAGACGACTTCGTACACAAGGAGAATGTCAAGGTATACCGTAATGTCCAGGCTGTGGTTGTTGACGAATTCAAGAACCAGACCGAAGGACTCACAAAGCACAACAGAGAGCTTTACGCAAAGCTTAAATCCACCAAGATTGCGGTTACCATTGCGATAATTCTCGGAGCATTAAACTTGGTTCTTTCTGCACTTGCAGTATTTAACATTTTTAAGTAATTCCGGGCGTTATCTGTTGAAATATGAAATTCTTAACGCACCATTATAAACGTATCCGAGCAACATTTATAATAACAAGCCTATCCGTTTTTGTTTTAGGCTTGTTTTTGTTGCCGAATTTCACCACCTATTCTTCCGAAGGTAAAAACACTTTTACTTTATGGATTTTAGGCGAAGATATGGGTACGGTCGACAGCGTCGAAAAGGCCGAACAGATGCTGGTTGAGGCCAGAGAGCAGCTGGCAGCGGGCCATCAGGACCTTTATATGATTGAGAATCTTCACAAAGAGATAGTAGGTGAAGAATCTATATACAAGCAGGTTGACGATGAAGATGCCGTTTACGCCAAAATCATCAAAACCCTCAAGGATCATCAGAAAGAGACCATGACCAGAGCATACATGGTTAAGGTTAATAATACCACGGTAAACCTCGAAAGCTCCGACCAAGTAAACGAACTTTTGACCAGAGCCATCGAGAAATACGACGAAAATGACGAATACGAGGTCAGAACGGAAATAAACGATGACAGAATCATGTCCACGCTTACAGCCAAGCTGACCAGAAGAGATATAGATTTTGATTCGATTTCATTCGATGCCGGAATTGAGAGTGTGGTAGGCAAGGACGTTGCGGAGTCCGAGCTTATTGAATATATGGATTTCAAGGATATCACCCAGGGCATGATGGATATAGGGTTTGCCGAAGAAGTGGAAGTTGCGGAAACTTATATTCCGAAATCCGAACTGGTGGATGTTGATACAGCACTTGACATCCTTACCGGATTGCAGGAGGTTCAGCAGCTGTACGAAGTTCAGGCGGGCGATACGCTTTCAGCCATTTCCAACAAAGTCGACATTCCAATGGACAGACTTGTTGAGTTAAACAGCGAATATTTAAAAGACATCAATTCCACAATCCGCGCAGGACAGGTACTCACAATTACCGTACCCGAGCCCGAACTCTCGGTACTCTGGACCAGAAGAGAAATCGTTGAGGAAAGCTACGAAGCGGATATCATTTACATTGACAATGACAATTGGTACACCACCAAGCAGGTTACTCTTACAGAGCCGTCTGCAGGCTACAGAAAGATAGTCAGTGATGTAACATATAAAAACGATAATGCGGTAAACAGAAACATCGTAAAAGAAGAGATTCTTTTAGAGGCTGTCGCAAAAGTGGTTGAGAGAGGTACCAAGGTTCCTCCCACATACATCAAGCCCATCTCCGGCGGTTCCGTATCCAGCGGATTCGGAAGAAGAAATTCACCCGGCGGAATCGGTTCGAGAAATCACCAGGGTGTTGACTTTGCCATTCCTACAGGTTCTACGGTTATGGCTTCAAGCGGTGGTACTGTTTCATCTGCAGGATGGAGCGGCGGTTACGGCTATCAGGTTCTTATTACTCATCCTGACGGTTCACAGACCAGATATGCTCACCTTTCCAAGGTACTTGTATCTGCAGGTCAGAGTGTATCGCAGGGACAGAAGATCGGTCTTTCCGGCAGCACGGGTATTTCGACAGGACCGCACTTACACTTTGAGATTATTCTTAACGGTACTCCGGTTAACCCGTTGAACTACATCAATTAACCGGTATTGAGGAAATATATGGAAATTTACAGAATAAGAGGAGGAGAAGCCCTTAACGGAACGGTAGATATAAGCGGTGCCAAAAATGCCGCACTTCCGATCCTGGCTGCTACGATTCTTACGGATGAGACAATTACATTAGAGAATGTTCCGAAAGTCAACGATACGATTATCATGGCTGAGACACTCGTTAATTTAGGTGCAAAGGTTGAGTACATCGACGACAACACCTTAAGGATTAACACCTCGACCATTAATAAGTATGTAGTGGATAATCCCAACATCAAAAAGATACGTGCATCGTACTATTTTGCGGGCGCGCTTCTCGGACGTTACAGACAGGCAAGAGTTCCCCTTCCCGGCGGATGCAATATCGGCGGACGAGGACTCGATATGCATGAAAAAGGCTTTGAAGCCCTCGGAGCGGATGTAAAGATTACCGCAACGGAAATAGTTGTGGACGGACTTCAGGGACCTTTAAGCGGAACCAGAATGTACATGGATAAGGTTTCCGTCGGAGCTACGATTAACATTATGCTTGCGGCAGTTTTAACACCGGGCAAGACCGTTATCGAAGGCGCGGCAAAGGAACCCCATGTCGTTGACGTCGCAAACTTTATAAACGGTATCGGCGGACATATTACCGGTGCCGGTACTGACAAGATAAGAATTAACGGTGTGCCTGCTCTTCGCGGCGGTACATATGCGGTTATACCCGATCAGATAGAGGCCGGTACTTTTATGATGGCGGCAGCCATTACGCACGGCGATATAGTGGTTAACAATGTTATCCCTACCCACCTTGACAGTATTTCATCCAAGCTTCGTGAAATAGGCTGCAGGATTGAAGAGTCGGACGACTGGGTACGTGTTATCGGACCTAAGGACAAGCTTAGAAGAACCCAGGTCAAGACACTTCCTTATCCCGGATTTCCTACGGATATGCAGCCGCAGATTTCGGTTGCACTCGGTCTTGCAGACGGATGCTCCACGGTAGTCGAATCCATTTTTGACAACAGATTTATGTATGTCAATGAACTTAAGAAGATGGGCTGCAATATCGTGGTTGACGAAAGCACGACAGCATATATCGACGGTGTCGAGTATTATCAGGGCGCCAATATGACCTCTCCCGACTTAAGAGCCGGTGCGGCACTTGTGCTTGCGGCACTTGCGGCAAAAGGACAGTCCGAGATAGACGGAATAGAGTATATCGAGCGCGGATACGAGAATTTCGACAAGAAATTAAGAAATCTCGGAGCTCAGATTGAAAAAGTGGAAATTTAAACAAAAATCATAAAAGAAATTTTATCCCGATGTTTACGAAACATTGGGATTTTTTCTTTTATGTTGTGTCCTGAAGTGGTAAAATAATTAAGCGGATAAAGTAATAAATTTTAGGGGAAAGAATGGCTTTTACACATCTTCACGTCCATACGGAATATAGTCTCTTGGACGGCAGCAACAAAATAAAAGAATATTTAAAGCGTGTCAAAGAACTCGGAATGACGCATGCTGCCATCACAGACCACGGTACCATGTACGGCTGCATCGAATTTTACAATCAGGCTAAAAAAGAGGGCATTGTTCCGATTATTGGCTGTGAAGTGTATGTTGCTCCGGGCTCGAGATTTAACAAGGAAGCCGGAGAAAACAAGTATTTCCACCTGGTTCTTTTGGCAGAAAACGATGAGGGGTATCACAATCTGATGCGCCTTGTTTCGATAGGCTTTAAGGACGGATATTATTACAAGCCCAGAGTAGATAAAGAAGTTTTAAGAAAATACTCCAAAGGTCTTATCTGTCTTTCCGCATGCCTTCAGGGAGAGATTGCGGTAAACTTAACGCTCGGTCTTTATGACGAGGCTAAAAAGGTTGCATTAGAATATCTTGATATTTTTGGAGAAGGCAATTATTTCCTTGAGATTCAGGATCACGGAATCGCTGAGCAGAGACAGATTAATCCCGAGATTTACAGACTTTCCAAAGAATTAAACATACCGCTCGTTGCCACCAACGACGTTCATTATACGTATGCTTCCGATGCCGATGCACACGATCTTTTGCTGTGCCTTCAGACAGGAAAAATCGTAACCGACACCGACAGAATGAAGTATGAGTACGGTCAGTTTTATGTCAGAAGCGAAGCTGAAATGCGCGAGCTCTTCCCCTATGCCGAAGAAGCAATAGACAACACTCAGCTTATAGCCGAAAGATGCCATGTCAACCTTGAAGACAAGACTCCAAAACTACCTCATTTCGAAGTTCCCGAAGGATTTACTTCAGAGAGTTATTTAAGATATATCTGCGAGGAAGGCTTAAAGAAGAGATATCCGAATGATGACGGCACAGCAAAAGAGAGACTTGATTACGAGCTTTCGGTCATCGAAAACATGGGATTTGTGGACTATTTCTTAATAGTCATGGACTTCATTGCATACGCAAAGGAGCACAATATCATGGTCGGTCCCGGAAGAGGATCGGGCGCAGGAAGTATCGTTGCATACTGCCTTAAAATCACGAATATCGATCCGATTAAATTCGGTCTTATTTTTGAAAGATTCCTTAATCCCGGCCGTGTAACCATGCCCGATATCGATATCGACTTCGGCGATGAAAGAAGAAACGAAGTTATCGATTACGTAATAGATAAATACGGCGAGGAAAAGGTTTCAAGAATAATTACTTTCGGTACGTTAAAAGCTAAAGGAGTTGTTCGTGACGTAGCCAGAGTTATGGGACTGCCTTACGAAATCGGCGACAGAATTTCCAAGTCGATTCCTGCGAGAATCAATGACGGGGAGACCAAAGAGGTTACGCTTGCCGTTGCGCTTGAAGTAAGCCAGGATCTTAAAAAAATGTATGAAAGCGATGACAATGTCCGTAAAGTCGTAGACATGTCAATGAAGCTTGAACACCTGCCGAGACATTCATCCGTTCATCCTGCAGGTGTGCTTATCGCGCCCAAAGAAGTTGAGACATATGTTCCTCTTGCAAAGGGAACCGATGATGTGCTGGTTACTCAGTATGAAGCTCCGACCCTTGAATCGCTGGGACTTCTTAAGATGGACTTCTTAAGTTTAAGAACTCTGACAGTGCTTGAAAAAGCCTGCGAAAATGTCAGACGTACCAGAGGCATCGATGTAAAACTTGAAGAAATAAACATGGAAGACGACAAGGTTTACGAGTACATAGGTACCGGAGATACGGATGGTATATTCCAGCTTGAATCCGGCGGTATGAGAGGCTTTATGAAGAGACTTAAACCTAAGAACCTTGAAAATGTAATGGCGGGTATTGCACTTTACAGACCCGGCCCCATGCAGTACATAGACAACTACATTAAGTGTAAGGAAAATCCCGAAGACGTCAGATTCTTATGCGAGGAATTAAAGCCGATTCTCGAGCCCACTTACGGCTGTATGATTTACCAGGAACAGGTAATGCAGATAGTAAGGGATCTCGCAGGATTTTCAATGAGCGACTCCGATAACGTTCGTAAAGCCATGTCCAAGAAAAAAGCCGCAGACATGGAAAAGTACGGAAAAATGTTCATTTACGGAGACGAAGAACATAACATTGACGGATGTATCAAACGTCAGATCTCCGAGAGAGCGGCAGTTCAGATATACAAGGAAATGCAGAAATTCGCCGAATATGCTTTCAACAAATCCCATTCGGCGGTATATGCCGTTATTTCTTACCAGACGGCATACATGAAATATTATTATCCCGTTGAATACATGGCAGCGCTTATCACCTGCTCGCTTGATAACCCCGTAAAAACGGCTTATTACATCAATTCAGCCAAGGAAATGGGCATAGAAGTACTTCCTCCCGACATCAATGAGGGAATGAATGATTTTACCGTAAAAGACGGAAAACTGATTTATTCTCTTCATGCAATCAAGAATGTCGGAAGCCAGGTAATCGACCGTATAGTTGAGGAGAGAGAAGAGAACGGCAGATTTGAAAGCATCTCCGATTTTATACGCCGTATGGGCACCAAGGAAGTCAACAAGCGTGCGATTGAAAACTTTATCAAGGCCGGCGCTTTTGACAGCTTAGGCGGCAACAGAAAGCAGTTTATCCAGGTTTATGAAGGAATCATGGATGATGTTGCTGCAGAGAACAAAAAACTTAATACCAATCAGATGACCATCTTTGACATTCTTCCGACTGAAGAAAGAAAAGCAATGGAAATAAAGCTTCCGAATGTTGAAGAATTTTCCAAGGAAGAAATCCTTCAGATGGAAAAAGAAGTGCTCGGAGTATATATTTCGGGACATCCTCTTGATGACGTAAAAGATGTATGGAAAAAGAATGTTACCGCAACCAGCGATGAATTCGAATACCTTGAAGAACTGCAGGGCAGCAAAATTCCCGACGGTAAGAAAGTTACAATCGGGGGTATCGTTACAAACTTAAATGTCAGACTCACCAAGAGAAAAGAAACCATGGCTATTTTCGAACTTGAAGATTTGGTCGGAAGAGTCGAAATAATGGTATTCCCGAAGGCTTACGAAAGACTCAGAGAGTACTTAATTGAAGATAATCTGGTGTTCGTATCAGGCAGGGTAAGTACTGAAGAAGATGTAAATTCTAAGCTTATTGCCGAAGAAATCTCTTCTTTTACGGAGGTTCCCAAAACATTATGGTTGAAGTTTGACGATATGGACAAGTATAATGAGTTATGGGGAAAGATTAATAATATCCTTAACGAACACAGAGGAATTGATGATGTTAACATCCGCATCATCAAAGAAAATAAATTAAAAACAATTACGAAAAGAGAACTCGGAGTATATGCCGACGAAAAACTGGTTGCAAGACTTGAGGAAATACTCGGCGTGGGTTCGGTTGTTGTCAGATAACTAAGGAGGAATAAAAATGGCTGAGATTAAAACTATCGGTGTTCTTACAAGCGGCGGTGACGCACCGGGAATGAATGCGGCCATAAGAGGCGTGGTAAGAACGGCAATCTGCAAAGGTGTGGCTGTTAAAGGAATAAAAAGAGGATATGCGGGACTTCTGGCAGAAGAAATAGTTGATATGAACAGAAGCAGCGTATCCGATATCATTGACGAAGGCGGTACTATTTTAGGAACCGCAAGATGCTCTGAATTCATGACCGAAGAAGGCCAGGCAAAGGGTGCGGAAGTGTGTAAAAAACACAATATCGACGGCGTGGTTGTAATCGGCGGCGACGGCTCATACAGAGGTGCGCTCGCACTTTCAAAGCACGGAATCAACACTATCGGTATTCCCGGAACCATCGACCTTGATATTGCATGTACAGATTATACCATCGGTTTTGACACCGCTATCAATACCGCAATGGAAGCCATCGACAAGGTCAGAGATACATCATCCTCACACGAGAGATGCAGTATCATCGAAGTAATGGGCAGAAATGCAGGATACATCGCACTCTGGTGCGGTATCGCAAACGGTGCCGAGGATATTCTTATTCCCGAAAAATACGATTACAACGAACAGACCATTATAAACAATATTATTCAGAACAGAAAAAAGGGTAAAAGACACCATATTATTATCAATGCCGAAGGTATCGGACATTCCACCAGTATGGCCAGAAGAATCGAAGCCGCTACAGGTATCGAAACTAGAGCAACTATTTTAGGATATATGCAGCGTGGCGGTTCACCCACATGTAAGGACAGATTCTATGCATCCATCATGGGTTCGTATGCAGCAGAAATTCTCTGTGAAGGCAAGACCAACAGAGTGGTGGCACATTCAAAAGGCGAGTTCGTTGACTATGATATCGACGAAGCTCTCGCAATGCAGAAGGACATCTCCGAATACGAATACAGAGTAAGCAAAATGCTTTCGATGTAAAACGACCATTTGGGGACGGTTCTATTTTGGCTTTTTTTACCACTTGGGGACACATCTCCAAGTTCCGGAGGACACAGACTTGATAACATCTGCAAGTAACGGCAGAATAAAATATATAGATAACTTGATGCAAAAATCTAAGTTCAGACGTTCTGAGGGCAAATTTGTAGCCGAAGGCATCAAGATGTTTAACGAAGCACCCAAGGGCGATGTGCTCGAAGTGTATATAAAAGAGGGTGCTTACGATTCTTTTGATACAGAAACTAAAAAGAAATTAGAGCGGATCGGATATGAAGTTTTATCCGAACCGGTCTTTAAGAAGGTTACTGATACGGTTACCCCTCAGGGAATCTTATCTGTAATTAAAATCCGCGAATCTTCAATCGAAGATATTATATCCTGCGAAAATCCCATTATCGCTGTTCTTGAAAATATCCAGGATCCCGGAAATATCGGTACGATTATCCGCACTGCCGAAGGCGCGGGTGTTAACGGTTTGTTACTTTCAAGGGACTGCGTGGATATTTATAATCCCAAGGTTATCCGTTCGACCATGGGAAGTATTTTCAGAATGAAATTTGCTTACGTCGATATCGATTCGGTGTTTGATTCTTTTATGAGCAAAAATATTGAAACCTATGCGCTGGCACTTGATAAAAAAGCACAGGCATATGATAAATACGATTATAAAAAGCCGGTTGCGTTCTTTGTAGGAAACGAAGGAAACGGGCTTAAGGAAAGCACAATTAAAAAGTGTAATAATACTGCATTTATTCCTATGTGCGGTGAAGTTGAAAGCTTAAATGCATCGGTGGCGGCGTCGCTTATGATGTATGAGATTTTCAGACAGAGAAGACAATAACCTTAAAAGGAGAAAAATATGAAATTCACAGACATTGTTGAAAAGGTAAGAAATATCGCGTCAGGTGTTGATGCAACTAACAGAGGCTTTCTTGCGGTTCAGGTTAATTTAACCGGCAAAGGAGGCGGCGTTTTTTATGTGGAAGTAAAAGACGGAAAAATCAATGTTGAACCTTACGAATATAATGACAGAAACTGCGCGGTTACAATGAGCATGACAGATTTCAATAAACTCATAGACGGAAAACTCGATCCCGTTCTTGCGTTCACCATGGGCAAACTTAAGGTCGACGGAGACATGGGAAAAGCGCTCGAATTTGCAAATGTTCTTAAGAAATAACCGAATGT
>JAGCVT010000039.1 GCA_017962225.1 Lachnospiraceae bacterium | reverse complement strand
GTTATAGATTCTCTCTTTGTTGGCAACAGATGTACCGCCAAATTTCTTAACGACTAACATTTTTTCCTCCTTGAGTTAAGATTTTATCCCCAAAACATCACTATTTTAATTCCATTTAATCCATTTTTCAACAAAAAACTACTCTGCTTCCAAAAAATGATTGGAAAGAAGGTATCCTTCATCATAAAAGAAACCCTTTTCGAGTGCTGTTTTTTCCGAAAATACGGGGTCTCCGTCCTCTTCCACGGACGAATCGTATAAAAGATAAGGAACGGCTTCTTTTGAATTGCTTCCGAGTCTTACAGGCGTCGGGAATCCAGGCATCAAAAGGAGTCTGAATTCAGCATCCCTGCCCTGCATCTCTTCTACCAGAGGTCCTACGATATAAGCATCAATGCTTTCAATCGCGGAAATCTTTTTCTCAAGATCCTTGTTTTCGCCTGCAACGCCGGGTGCCTTTACATGAATCATCACGAGATCCATATCATCGTCAAAGAACGCTTTTACAGCCGCATCTTTTTTGCCGGCGTAATTGGTTGATAAATCTCCTGTCGCACCGTCAGCTTCGATTACGGAAAGATTAATTTTTTCCGCAAGAGCTTTTATTTTTTCATCCGCTGTGACAATGGCGCCCTTTTTGCCCGTATTGGTATAATAATCAAAGGATGTATCACATGGTTCATCCTTTAATAACTGATCAATAAGTGAGGGATTATATCCGAGTACAGAAAGAATTGCAACGTCGGAAGCGGCATCCATTCCCTTGGGAATTGTATGAACGATGCCTAACTCCGAAACTCTTGCAAGTGTATCGGTATGCGAAGTTTTGGCCGCAAAAAGAGGAGTCTTTCCGCCAAGTTCTTCAAGAGGTTCGTCCGACATACCGTCACAAATTATTACTACATACTTCATGTTTACTACCTGTCAAAAACTAAAGACCTGTTAACAGTCTAAAATACGAATGTAATTGATTATCGCTGCTTCGTAATTGTCTTTGATTTTAAGGAATTCTTCTTCGGAAATCTTTTTGCTTACAAAACCGATTTCGTCATTTTCCGAATCAAGAACTTTTTCAGCCTGAAGGCTCTTTGAAATCTCTTCGAAAGAATTCTTCTTTACGCGAACAAAATAACTGAAGTATTTTTCGCTGTCATCGGCAAGGATGGCATCTTCATCCTTCCAGAGACATTCGATTGTTTTCCCCTTATTTACAGCACAGTCCACGATATCAGCCACAATTGCGGATGCGGTAGCTAGTTTGCCTGCGCCCTGACCATAAAAGAGTGTATCGCCGACCATGTTTCCTTTTACCATAATTGCATTGAATACGCCGCGAACCATGGAAAGAGGATGCTTTTCATTTACCATAAAAGGAGCAACGATGCATAAACACTTTCCGTTTTCCATACGGCTTAAACCGAGAAGCTTAATAGAAGAATTAAGTTTCTTGGCATATTCAAAATCCGCCTTGTCGATATTTGTGATACCTTCCGTGCGGATATCCTGATAATGAACAGTTTTGCCGCAGCTTAATGATGTAAGAATTGCAATCTTTCTGCATGCGTCGTATCCGCATACGTCTGCTTCGGGGTTCTGCTCGGCATAACCCTTAGCCTGTGCTTCTTTAAGCACTTCGTCATAATCGCAGTTCTCTTCATCCATCTTTGTAAGCATATAGTTTGTAGTACCGTTTAAGATACCCGTAATGCTTTCGATTTTCTCTGCGGTGAAGCTTGTGTGAAGCGGTCTGATGATGGGAATACCGCCGCCTACACTGGCTTCAAAAATATATGTACAGTTATTTTCTTTTGCAATTTTAAGAAGTTCAGGGCCGTGCTCTGCCACTACAGCCTTATTGGATGTACACACACTCTTCCCTGCAAGGAGCGCTTCCTTGGTAAATTTATATGCAGTCCCGATTCCGCCCAAAGCTTCCACAACGATATCAACTTCGGGGTCATCTACGAGAATTTTATAATCTTTTATGAACTTATCCTGATGAGGATCGCCCGGAAAATCCCTTAAATCAAGTATGTACTTGACAGATACCTCATCGCCGGCTTTCTCGTTTATCTTTTTTTTGTTTTTGTCGATTATTTCCACAACACCGCTGCCGACAGTGCCGTATCCCATAACAGCAACACTTATCATAACTATCTCCTTTATGACAAAATAATGCCAAAACAACAGAAATTATATCATTTTTGCAAGTGTTTGACAAGTTGAAAACAAGTTTGACACTTGTCCCCTTAGGTTGTTAAAATGTATAAAAGAAATTTTCGGGAGGCTTCCTATGAAAGAAAAATTATATACAATACCCATGAACGACGCCGTAAACGCCAAGGATGAATGCCCCTTCTGCTTTGTGGAAAGAGATGTTGAACAGGATCTTTTGGACCTGGTTTTAGGCTCCGGTTCGTCCTATATGGAAGCCGATATGAGAGAAAAAACAGACAAAGCCGGCTTCTGTAAAATGCATTTCAAAAAAATGTTTGATTACGGCAATACTTTAGGTAATGCCTGGATTTTAAAAACCCATTACATGGAGATGCGCCGTCAGATGAAAGATGCAATGGATGCTTACAAGCCCGGTAAAACACCTTTTATGGCAAAGTTTACCAAGTCTTCGGGTGCAGAAATGAGAAACTCCGTTGCAGCATGGGCCAAAGCCAAGGAAGAATCCTGCTATATCTGCAATTCATTCAATGAAATGTATGAAAGATATCTCGATACCTTCTTTGTAATGTACAAAAAGGACGATGAATTCATAGAAAAAATAAAAAATTCAAAGGGCTTCTGCATTACACATTTCGGAGATCTCTGCGAAGCCGCAGAAACAAGACTTAACGACAAGCAGAAGGAAGAATTCTTCAACATGCTCTTCCCTCTGATGCAGAAAAACATGGACCGTCTTCAGGAAGATGTTTCATGGCTCATTGAAAAATACGATTACAGAAATAAAGATGCCGACTGGAAGAATTCTAAGGATGCCATCCAGAGAGGTATGCAGAAATTAAAAGGCGGCTATCCTGCCGATCCGGTATATCAGCAGAAAAAATAGCCAATTGGGGACGGTTCTAAAATGGTAAAAAAGGCCAAAATAGAACCGTCCCCAACTGGTCAAAAAAGCCAAAAGAGAACCGTCCCCTTTTGGCTTTTTTTTATCTGTCCCATTTATCACACAGCGAGTTGATCTGGTCTGCGAATTTTGCAAGGTCTTTGTTCGCACCGCCCTGGTTCCTTTCGATAACCTGTAAGAGTCTGTTGCCTGCAGCAAGGAGGCGGGCAAATACTTCGGTAACTCTCTTCGAAGGATCTTTTTTCTCCACGGGCTTCGGATATGCCTCGTATTCGATTTCGTCAGCCATCAGATCGTAGATGGTACCCGAGAACGGAGCATATGTATCGAATCCGTATTCGTCTCTTAGGCAGTCAGCAAACATGTTGCAGACGGAATCTTCACCGTGAACAAGAAATACTTTGTTGGGCTTTCTCTTAAAAGCGCTTACCCAGTCAATAAGTCCGCCCTTATCCGCATGTCCGCTCATTCCGGCTAAAACTTCGATATGTGCATTAACCTGAATAGGCTCGCCGAAAAGTTTAACTTCTTCAACACCGTCCACGAGCATTCTGCCAAGCGTTCCGTTAGCCTGATAACCTACGAAAAGAATCGTACACTCTTCTCTCCAGAGGTTGTGTTTTAAATGATGTCTGATACGTCCGGCTTCGCACATACCGGATGCAGAAATAATTACCTTGGGTTCGGAATCGAAGTTTATTTCTTTTGATTCGTCTGATGTAATTGTAAGATTAAGTCCCGGGAATACAAGGGGGTTGATCCCCTGTCTTACAAGTTCCATTGCCTCATCCGAGAAGCAGTTGTAAATGTTTTTCTGGAAAACTTCCGTAGCTTCAACAGCCAGAGGCGAGTCTACAAATACTTTAAAATCTTCATGACCCTTGATACGTTTTTCGGTTTTAATCTGACGAAGGAAAAATAGCATTTCCTGAGTTCTTCCGACAGCAAATGAAGGGATAACCACATTTCCGCCTCTGTCAAAGGTTGTCTGAATTATATTGGCAAGTTCTTTGACGTAATCAGGCTGATCTTTTGAGTGATATCTGTCGCCGTATGTGGATTCCATTACAACATAATCGGCTTCGTCGGTGTATGTCGGATCTTTTAGGATCGGATCGTTTACATTTCCCAAGTCACCCGAGAAAACAACTTTCTTGGTGATGCCCATTTCGGTAATCCAGATTTCGATACTCGAAGATCCTAAAAGATGCCCGACATCGGTAAATCTGAATGATATGCCTTCACAGAGATCGTATTCTGCGTTATATGCAAACGGAAGAATTTTACGAATGATTCCTTCTGCATCTTCCATTGTATAAAGCGGTTTAACATCAAAGTCCTTTGCGCCTCTTTTAGCCTTCCTACTCTTCCATTCTGCTTCCTGCATCTGAATATGCGCACAGTCACGAAGCATTATGCTGCAGAGGTCTCTCGTGGCTTCGGTAGCAATAACTTTTCCTTTGAATCCCTTGGAATATAAAAGAGGCAGAAGTCCCGTATGGTCAATATGCGCGTGCGTAAGAAAAACATAATCGATATCGCACTCTGCGCAGGGAAGCTCGGCATTTTCATAAACATTAATACCCTGCTCC
>JAGCVT010000038.1 GCA_017962225.1 Lachnospiraceae bacterium | reverse complement strand
GGTACCTTTTTATTGTCCCGCATGGTCCAATATCCGTTCCGTGCGCAATGCTTTTCAGAGCGCTTTTATCCCTACATGGGTAGAGATGACGATTAAACCGATTGCCGTTATTGATGAAATAAATGCGGAATCAAAATAGAGGTAAATTAAAATGAATTACGAGATAGTTTTGGCAAAAGAAGAAGACAGGAAAGGGTTGCTCGCACTGTATAAATCTCAGGTAGGCAGAGAAGGGTGTCCCTGGACCGATGAATATCCGTCAAACGAAACAATAGATTTTGATCTTTCAAGAGATGCGTTATATGTACTAAAAACCGACGGAAAAATAGTCGGTGCAATTTCAATCGAAGAAGACGAAGAGGTCAACAAGATTCCTTATTGGAACAGTGAACTTGAACCTGAAGCGGAGTTTGCAAGAATTGCCGTAAGTCCCGATATGCAGGGGCAGGGAATAGGCAAAATTCTGGTAAAATTTTTGATTGGCGAATTAAAGAAAAAAGGCTTTAAGGGAATTCATATTATAGTTAACAGATACAATCCAAAAGCACTTCGCTTGTATGATTCTTTTGATTTTAAGAACGTAGGTGAATGCAGTATGTATAATCAGGATTTCTTCTGCTATGAACTGGATTTAAGATAACGGGAAATGATGATCTAAAGGAGGAAAAATCATGGCTACAATTTATTACACAAAATTAAACGAAGGTCTTGTGCAGTCACTTCAGAATAAGAGGTACAAAGAAGAAGAGGTTGTTGAAATCTACAATTCACTCAAAGAATCAACCAAGAAAAAGAAAACAGGCTTTATCGTTGCAATGGTTATTTTAGGAGTTATGATGCTTGGATACGGACCTTATGCCTTGATTTCCTCAATAGGTCTTCCGGAATGCCTTCCTCTGCTTTTATTTCTTGTAGCAATTACAATCGGCGTCGGTGTTCTTGTATGGTACTTAATGATAGGTATGGTTAAGATAAAATGGAACAAGCTGATGAAAGTTTTTTATCCTTCCATTTATGAGAATTGCAAGTTGTAATACGAGGAATAAATGAGTGTAAAAATGAAGGGGAATTATTATGGGGAAAAACTATTTTCAGGCAATACCGCTTAAGGATTCTTATCAGAAAAAATTAAGAGAATTCACAGCTTCTCTCGGCAATGCTATCGGCAAGGGCGAGACTATTCCTCTTGTCGATAACGATCTTGCTTATACCCTTAATCTTCAAAATGAACGCATAAAAGAAAAAGGTCTTGAAATCGAGTACGAGGCTTATGCGCGTAACGAAGACACCCGCTTTTTTGATATCGCAGACTGGAAAGACAAGCATTATGCCAGCCGCGTGGGCTTTGGTGTATACGGAGTTAAAAGGACCTTAAAAAGAGACGGGAAAATCATTTACAAAGACAAACTGAGAAATGATTTTTTTGGAACGATTACGGATATTGTATCCGGAGCACATCCCGACAATGATCCTTACATCTGTCCGAACTGCGGTGCAGACGGAACAATCGCCGAGCTTCAGAATGGATGTCCTTACTGTGGTACACAGTATAAAATGGACGATCTTTTCCCGAAGATTACAGGTTTTTATTTCTTTGATTCCTTAGGCATTACGAAATTGCAGTTATTAATCGGCTGGCCGTTATCGGCGATTTTCTGCACGATTCTTTTATACATTTATATTATCAATCAGCTGATTAATCCAGATGCGTTTAAACTGCTTCCTTTTATTGACACTACGCAAACGATGACAGCACTTTTGTCCGCACCCATCATCGGTATTGCATACGGATTTTTCCTGTTTTGTTTTATCCATTTAATGTTCAAAATTGCACGTTCAATAGTTGACCTCTGGAGAATGGGGACCGCGGCTTCAAGAAAACGTTTTGAATACGGAATGAAGAAAATCACTCCTGAGTTTTCGTTTGAATATTTTCAGAACAAGGCCCTTTCATTAGTCAAAATGGCAGTTTATTCCAAGGACGAAAGCGAACTTCCCTTCTATAAAGGCGAACCGCTTCCCGCAGAGATGAAAGATATAATCGATTTAAATTACGCGGGAATTATCGGCCTTAAAAGATTCGAGGAAAAAGACGGATATGTAACGGCAGAGATTAAAGGCTATTTTGACATTCTTTCCGTAAAAGACAACAAGGTTAAATTCACTCATCCGGTATACAGCGCAACTTTTAAGAGAAGAACCGACATACCGGTTGACTTAAACTTTTCAATGACGCGAATTCAGTGCCCCACATGCGGTACAAGCTTCAATGCAATGAAAAACAAATGTTGTCCGAGCTGTGGCAACGAATATGAATTAATAACCGACGACTGGGTACTGGTTGAAATAAAAAAAGCATAAGGTGAAAAATGAAAATACTGGTTATAGGCGGAACAAGATTTTTTGGAATACACATGGTAAAAGAACTGCTCATAAAAGGTCATGAAGTTACCATTGCAACCAGAGGTCTTGCTTCAGATGAATTCGGAGATACGGTTAAAAGAATTAAGTTCGAGAGAACAAATGAACAGAGCGTAAAAGAAGCATTATCCGGCACACATTACGATGTTGTAATAGATAAGATTGCATACTGCTCAAATGATATTAAGTATGTAATGGATAATGTGGACTGCGATAAATACATTTATATGTCGAGCACATCCGTTTACAATCCGAAGCACATCAATACAGTCGAAACCGACTTCGACGGATTATCCGCAGAACTTATATGGTGTGACAGAGCAGCTTTTCCATATGATGAAATTAAACGCCAGGCAGAATACGCACTGTGGCAGCAGTATCCTGATAAGAAATGGATAGCAGTCAGGTATCCTTTCGCGATAGGTAAAGATGACTACACAAAAAGGCTTCTCTTTTATGTTGAACATGTCATCAAAGGCATTCCCATGCACATCGATAACATTGATTATCAGATGAGCTTTATCCGCTCTGACGAGGCTGGAAAATTCATAGCTTTTCTTGCTGAAAGAGATGTTTGCGGCGCATTTAACGGAAGCTCTGACGGAACGATTTCAATTCGCGAAATCATAGATTATGTAGAAACCAAAACAGGTACCCAAGCCATTATAAGTGAAGACGGCGATGCTGCTCCATACAACGGCGAGCCTGAGTACAGCATAAATACAGATAAAGCAAAAGCGCTGGGCTTTGAATTCTTAAATCTCAAAGACTGGATATATGAGCTTTTGGATTACTACATTGGAGAGGCGCCGGAGTTTATTTTTTCCAGAATGGATCAATAGATTATTAAAGAATTTTTGGAGGAATTATAATGATCAGAATAGAAACAGAGAGACTTATTTTAAGAACAATAACGGTTGATGATGCTGAAGCAATATTTAAGTGGGCATCGGATCCGGATGTGAATACATTTATGATATATCCGCTTCATGCGAATGCAGATGTTACCAGAGAATGGTTAAAAACACGTGATATAAATGGCAGAGACAAGTATGATTTAGGATTTGTCCTAAAAGAAACAGACGAACTAATCGGACAGGGCGGATTATTTTATCATGAAGATTTGGATGCATGGGCTGTCGGATATAATCTGAGAAAAGATTACTGGGGACAGGGGCTTGTTCCGGAAGCTATCCGGGCAATTATAGACTATGTAGATAAAGAAAAAGGCATCCGCGCGATTGTCGGTGAATTTGCAAAGGATAATATCAAAAGCAAACGAGTTATGGAAAAACTTGGAATGACATACTGGAAGGATGGTCAGTATTCAAAGTTTGACGGAAGTGTAACTTTTGACAGTTGCAAATATATAAAAGAGTTTAAATAAAAGGATTTGAAAAATGATAATTATTATTACAGGAGCAAGTCATACGGGTAAAACTGTTTTAGCTCAAAAAATGCTGGAAAAATATCACTATCCTTATTTATCAGTGGATCATTTAAAAATGGGACTGATCCGAAGCGGAAATACAAATCTGACTCCAAACGACGATGATGAACTTACAGAATATTTGTGGCCGATTGTCAGAGAAATCATAAAAACTGCTATAGAGAATCATCAAAACCTTATCGTCGAAGGTTGTTATATTCCGTATGAATGGCGTAAAGATTTTTCAAAAGAGTATTTAGATGATATTCGGTTCATATGCCTCTCTTTTACGAACAATTATATTGATTCACATTTTGATGATATAAAATCGCATGGTTCGGATCTTGAGAAAAGAATTGATGATTCTGACTGTACTTTGGATTGGATAAAATCCGAAAATAACAAAATCGTAAAAGGATTTCAGGAAGCCGGAGAAACAATTGTAATCATAGATAAGGATTACGAAAAAACAATAAGTAATATTGAATTAATTAAAAAGGGATTAATATGACGACAGGTCTATATTATTACAATGGAAAACTTTATTACGGGCAATATGATGAAAGGCAGGTGTCCGGCAGGATTAGCTGCAAGGTAATAAAGTCTGAATATGTCATGACGGATTTTGAATTCGATAAAGAGGATTTTGCAGTAAAATTATATGATAATCATTCATTTTTGGAAGCAGAGGCTCCGGACCTTCAAGCGTGCCTGAGTGTTGCAGGGATGCTTGCGACTCAAACTGCAAGACCGCAGAATGATATTGCTTTGAAGGAGAAACAGCTGTCTGTTGAAGCTCCGAAAGAGTTTGTACTTATTTATGATATGATCAGCGATTTTGATTATTTCTTCTCTGCCCAAGAACACTTTATCAAACCAGGCGAGCTATATATTGATAAGAATGTAATTCCTTTTTATGCAAAAGGTGGTAAGCCGTTGGCCGGATTGGATCTTCAATCGAGAAGATTGGCCGGATATGTAAAGAGCGAATGGACAATTGAAAAAGGAGACGTCTCGTTTTTCCGATACTGCATCGAGCACATTCTCTTAATAATTCTGGAACAACAGAACATTGTAAGGAAAGGCAGACTGAAGGGTGCGCCTGTTTCTGCTCTTAATATAGAGAGAGCGCTGGAACAAAAAGGAACGGGCAAATTCCATATTCTGAAGGGATTGGGTATATATGGAGTTGCAGTTCTTTACGATGATAATGGTACTATTGCCCATGTTCTCAGCAATGGATTTTACGGAGACGTTTATATCGGTGCAAAAGAGCAGCAAGGAATAGATGATATACTGGAATTATTTGAAGGAAACATTAATTTGGCAGATTAGTTTCGTCATTATTTCGCTTGTTTCAAATTTTAGGTTTTTATGAAAAGAAAACACGAATCTCAATTTATTTTATTTAATATCATATTGCTGTTTTTTATCATGATCATTGGTTGTAAAGAACCCGAATTTACGGAGTTTGTTCCGATAGAAAACCTTAGAGTACCGTATGATTACGATGAGGCGGTCGCAATACTAAATAAGCACTGTGGAGGTTTTCCGACTTCATTTGGCATAAATGAGAACAATGTTTTTATATACGACGTTACAGGTGACGGAGTTGAAGATCTTTGCACATTTATTTTCTTTGGAAGCGGAATGCCACGTATGGATATAGTTATGTTTGATGTGGCAAAAGACGAGTTCTATTCACTTGACAGTTGGTATTTCAGAGATGCTTACGGATATGATTACAGAATACTTTCTGTGGAAGAATATGGTGTTGTTATATTCGAAAGACAATTCTACCCCGAAGAACATGCAGCTAAATTCGGACTTTTGACCTATGAAAATGGCAAGCTTGGAATGGATGAATTCGATAAAAAATCTTCTGAATATGAACATGCAAAAGAGCTTTATGAAGATTTAAAAGCAGACGGAACGAATATATTTTTAAAATAGAGGATGGTTAAGATTAAATATTAGATTTTTTTCTTACTAAAGGGGTGTTTGAAAATAAATGAAAAAAATAATATCGTTCTTTATTGTCACTATATGTATATTCTTAATCGGATGCCAAGGGGACAAGGCATCCAAGGATGGTAATGCAACAAACGATAAAACGGAAATAGTACATATCACTGTAACTTCTGCAGAAGAAAATCCTGAGAATATCTGGGAAATCTATTGGCCGGATTACTACTTCGCAGGAAGTGAAATTATTCATTTCGATGAGAATCATCCCGAACTTACTAAAGAAGAAACGGAATATATCATATCATATGCAAAATCAATTCCCGAGTTACCTAAGGATTACGATATGAGCGAATGCATATGTAATATTTCTGTGTGGGTAAAAGAGGAAAATGTACAGAGGAGCTATGGCGGGTATATTTTCGGTGATTATCCTGAAGGCAGTGATGAGTTTTGTAAGATCATAAATCGCATATGTGGCGACGATAAAGAATATCTTTGCATGAACGGCAAAATGCAAGAGATGACTGACGAGTATTTCACAATACTTACAGGGTATACCGACGATGATATAAAGGGCGGAACTATAAGAGAAGTTATAGAGCATCTGGGCATTGATAATGTCATAGTATGTTATCCTTATTTTCTAAAGAACTGGTATTATACACATATTCTGGATAATTACGAGCTGTGCAGACTCCTTCCTTATGAGGTGTGTTCCGTAGAAAGCAGTGATTCGGAGTGTAAGGAATATGCAAAACAACTTGCAGATAAACTCGGGTCAAACAGTGAAATAAAAAAAGGCTCTTCAGAATTCGCAGAACAGGAATGGTATGAGTTTGATTATAACGGCAAAACAGTGAGAGTCTACAGAACCGAACTTGTATCCAAAGATATTGAAAATAGCGGTCGTGTACTTGATTCGTATACACAGTGCTACAAGATATATGAGAGAGAAGATTACGGAGAATTGGAAGGTGGTCACGTTTGGGATTTCGTATACAGTAATGATAAAAAGTTCGCGACTGCATCGGAATTCGATTACAAAGATGAATATAAAACGTTATATGAAATAGGAATAGCGGCAAAAGATATTGAAACTAAAGACACAGAAAAAGAACAGAATGAATTTGCCAGTGCCTTTGAAGTTGGTTCTTCCGAGTATTTGTTTGAACAGTTTTTAATGGGCGAGATTGATGCAGAAATCTTGTATCCGACAGAAGAAGATGAGAAGGCAATTAATGTATCCCAATTGAACATGAATCCTGAAGAGTGGAGCTTTGATTCTTTTAGTGTAGGAGAACAATTGGATCTTGATAATGACGGAGAGAACGAGCTTATTCTTGACGGACCGTATGGCGGAATGTATCTGGATGCAATAGACGGAAAACTCTATGTTTTTGCGAAAGCTTTGGGCAATGCGGGAGCATTGGATTATACATTTTATGATGGAGCGTACTGGATTGTTATTAAGGATACAACTCATGGAGGACGTCTTTACTATTTGTTGTACAAATATGAAGGCGGAGATAATTTAGTTGAAAGCATGTCTCTTTTAGGGAACTGGTATTCTGAAGATGATACAGAATTCACCTTTAATGATGAACCAATAACAGAGGAAGAATTTAACAGAATACATGATGAATTATTTGCTTCAAAAGCTCCCATCAGTTAGACAAGAGGAAAATCTTTATGCGGGATTTTAATAAAATGGAAAAGAAAAACCACATTGAAAAAAGTTTTATTAAATATCATATTGCTGTTTTTCATGGTAATAATAGGCTGTAAGGAACCTGAGTTCACGGAGTTTGTTCCGGTAGAACATCTGCGAGTACCATATGATTATGATGAGGCGCGCTTTTCAAGATGGAATTGAATATGATACGGATGTAAAAATTGAGAGTATTTAATTTATGGAAAATACGGATGTAAATAAAAACAAAATACTTGCCAAGGTTTTTCATGCTTTGACAATCGTTTCAGGAATAGTTGCTACTTTAGCAATTCTTGTTAATGCGATTATAACTATTTTTTTTATCATTGGGTTTGCTTTAGCAATAATATTAGACGCCGGTTCGGAATCTTCTATAGATCCGAATATATCCTACGAAGTTGTTTCGTTTAAAAATGACAGGCTTGATTTAGGTGAGAGAAATGATGGATATTACTATACGATTATTCGTATGGTGGATCCCGATTTTTTTGTTGGAAATGACGGAGAATATGTTGTGCTGAAACAATACGGTAGTATACCTTCGGTTAAGTATTACCATTTTACAGCCGAAAGGGATCAGTTAAGTCCGTACCTTGTAAACGCAGAGTTAAGTACCGATGATTTGTCAGATATGATAGACAGTAAGGTGATTGCTCAGAATTCGGAGTTTTTTGTAGACAGAACAGATTATATATATACTGTCATTGACATGGAATCTGATATATTAAAGACACCAGAAGATTACGATCGTGAATGGTTTAACGGTTTTTTGGGGTTGTTAATAGGATTTTTTAGCACAATTGGAGCTTTAATTGCTCTAATTACAAAATTATTTGCTTTTATCGTATTAGTTGTATTTGCAGTTTTTTTGAATCAATACTGTGTTAAATCAAAGAACATAAAAACTAATTTATCGAAGTGAAAAAATAGGTTTTGCGTATTAACAAAACGTAAGGAATTCAAGGGTAGAAATATATGGAAAAATGCAATAGAAAATCAGTAAATCCAATATATTCAATGTGCGTGCAGCCGTCTTTTATTATCGGAACCAATAATGAGGATGGAACTGATAATTTTGCTCCGATTACATGGGTAAGTGCCACTCAGGAAGAAAGCGAAGGTTATCTTTTAGTAATAAGTATGTTTGGAACTAAAAGAACCAAACAGAATGTAATTAGGACTGGATTATTAAGTGTAAATTTGGTTAGCACCGAGATGCTGCCGCTTATGGATTATTTTGGAACAAAACATGCAATTGACGGGAGAAAGAATGATATCGAGTATGGAGTCAGCCGAGGAGAGATTCTTGATATCCCTACACTTGATGCCAGCAGATGGGTTTATGAGTGTGAAGTGGTAAGAAGTGTGGAAACGGGTGATTCAGCAACTTTCTTCTGCAAAATACGCAATATTCAAATGGATGAAAGGCTTTCTCCTAAAGATATATTTGATATAGATTTAACAGTACTTGATCCGGTTGTATATTCAGGAAGATATCATAGCTTAGACAAAATGCTTGGAGGTATTGGAGACTTTTGCAATCCGGATGGGAAATAAGATTTTGATATAACGCACTAACTAAATTATATTTTGGTTTTGCGTACTAAGGAGAATGAATGTATTCTTATCAGATGACAGAACTTGCAATTACATTTGTTTTTTCATTTATTGTATTTGCGGTTGTATTTTTATTATTGTTTCTCCAAAAGAAATACCCAACCTCAATTTATAAAAACAAAACGGGAAAAAACACTGGCAGTTATACTGTTTCCGTATGGTTTTTTGGAAGACACGGATCAGGTTTTTATTATGATTTTCTTTTTACGAAAAGGAAAAACGGAAAATACAGATTAAAATACAAAATCTTGGATTGGTTTACTACATTAATTACTGTTGTACCTATGGGGGCTTTATGTATTTGGATGATAGTGTGTTTTTGGGATACAATTACTAAGTATCCTTTAGAGATGATACCATTATTTTTGTGTGCGATAATTGATATCATACTGTTGACTATGTTACTAAATAATAAGAAATTAAGAGCAAGATTATTCTTCCATAAGTTTTCTAAAGATCTGAAAGAAATAAAAACATCAAATAATATAAAAAACTAAAACTATAGAAAAAATTGATATTTGTATGGAGAATCTTTTTTGAAAAAGTACAGGCTGACATATGATGAATGGAAATGCATAACGAAGAAACAACAGAAAATCAAATTTGTTTCTAACGATTTATTCTGCGGATATATAGGCGTTTTGGAAATTGAAGAAGTTACGGAGCCACAGGTTTGGAATTTTAATGGAAAAGACCGGATTGTCTGCGACAAAGGCATAAAATGGATTTCAATTCTTCCCGAAGATAAATATTATTTTATTACGGCTATGCTGGATTCAAATGATGAGATTATTGTATGGTACATCGATATGATTGCCGGACAGGGAGTAGAAGATGATATACCATTCTTTTATGATTTGTACTTGGATTTGATTGTTTATCCTGACGGAACAATACTTACGGATGATATGGATGAACTGGAAGAAGCGCTGAAGAGTGGCGATATTTCAAAAGAACTGTTCAAGCTTGCAATTGATACCAAAGAAGAATTAGAGAATACGCTACTTGCCGATATAGGTGTATTTGAGAGATACACGAAAGAGTTATTCGATGAAACAACTATTTGAAATTGATTTAAAAGACTATAAAGATACATATTCAGTTTTTCGCAGACCGTCTGCAAGAGCAATCATCATAAAAGACAATAAGATAGCGCTTGTTTACAGCAAAAAAGAAAAGTATTATAAGTTCCCCGGAGGGGGAATCCATGAAGAGGAAGATGACTATTTTAATGAAATCATGATTAAAAGAGAAAAAAGAGTTCTTGAGATGTTAAAGCAGGAATGTCAATAAAAGGGGAGAGAAATGAAATTTGACGGGAGATTTGCATTAGTACTTTTTATCGTTTCTATTTTATGCTTTTTAGGATTCTCACACTTTAATTCGAAATCAGCTATTCTCAAACAGGATGCAATTGATATTTCGGATACAGATATGGATAAGCTTAAAGCCAATATGCATGTGGAGATGGATGTAGATATGTGCCTTGGGTATTATCTTAACTCTAAACGTTCGTCAGCATCTTCTGATACAGCAAGAAATTATCTCGTTTTACGTTATAACAATGAAATCGGAAAATATGACTGTTTAATCGATATAAGTGTTGATTCCAAAGAATTTGAAAAGTGGGAAAAGCTGACTGAAGATACACTGAATAATAAAGGAGCTGTGAAACCGTTACATATAGAGGGATATACAGCTGAAATGGATTTACAGCATTTTAAATATTATCTTTCTGCGCTTGGAAAATACGGGTTAACTTCGAATTACATTACGAATTATTATATTGTTTTAATAAATAAAAAACAGATTAACCAATACAAATTCTTAACTTTGAGTGGCGGAATAATATTCATTATCCTTGGTTTATTGTATTTAAATTGGATATATCATCCTTTTGACAGAGATTTTAAACCTGAACCAAATAAAGAATTTAAAACCGAATGTTATGACGTAGAATTAAATGAAGAAGATTTAAAGGAAGAAAATTCCGAAGAAAATGATAATTCGGAAAAATCATAAAAGAGTGATTTGTTAAAAGTGAAAGGTTTGATTAATGCTTGTAATGAAAAGTGAAGAATCCTTAGACAAAACAAATAATTATAAATTCCGAAAACCTGCAATATTAATGCTGATATTTGTAATCGCCGGAATCTATGGCTGGTGCTATGAGTTTGTATTTTATTACTTTAACGGTGGTATGAAAGAATTCTACATGCAGGGTGGCAATTTTCTGCCATGGATAAACATATATGCCTTCGGAGCTTTGCTTTTCCTGCTTTTTGCCGGACCGTTTAAAAAATATCCCTGGGCAGTGATTCTGATTGTAGCTGTTGTATCGGGAACTTTTGAATATTTATCCGGATGGGCGATTTATAAAATCGGAAACGGATTGAGATATTGGGACTACAGCAAAGAGATTTTAAACTTTGGAAATATTAACGGATTTGTCTGTTTAAGAAGCGTTCTTGTATTTGTTTTTTCGGGACTGCTTTTGATATATGCGGTGTTCCCTCTTTTGGATTTGATTTCAAAAAAGGCGAACAGTAAAATTTTTGTGACGGTCAGCTGTTTGCTTTTAGTAATATTCCTTGCCGACGAAGTATATAATTTCCTGGCGTCACACGTGTTTGGATGGGTTAACGCAATAACGGTTTATGAAAGCATGGGATTGAAGTATATGAATTATTAATCAGACACGATCCCTAAATTTATCGGATGAAACCATTTTCGTTTATTTTATTTGATATAAAAAGACTTTTCGGTCATGGGAAAACAGCGATAATTGCAATATTGTCGCCCATTCCTGTTTTATTGCTTTTTGCAACTTTTCTTATACCGTTTTTAACCACGGATTCAGGGGCGAAACTTTCAATTGCATTATATAATGCCGATACGGATGAAGGTTTTGATGAATTGGTTAATATGATTATCGCGCCTGAAGTAAGCAGCGGAAGAGCGGTTATTTATCCGGTGAAGGATATTGAAACCGGTAAAAAACTGGTGGAAGAAGGAAAGGTTGCAGCTTTTTTATATATTCCGCCAAACACTTATACGGATCCTATGAACGGGAAAAGGGCGGTAATAGAGTATTATTATTCCAAAGAACATGCATTTGATTCTCTTATGTTTTATGCTTCTGCTCAAAGTTCGCTGTCTGTATTCGGCCAGGGCATAAGAATTGTTTATCTTTCCACCGACATAGCCCTTGAAAAGGGAATTACCGAAGAGGAAGTAATTACTCTCTGGGAAAAAGGAAGCAGCAATCTTATAGATGTTCTTTTGCACCGCGGAAGCATAATAGGAATAGACGGTGTCTTTTCACCGGGGAATGATTATCAGCTGAGATTTTTGCTGGCGGGCCTTTTCGCCGTTTGCGCGTATTTTGTTTCATTTCCGGTTTTATATCTTACAAGCCTTGATATTTCGAATATTATCGGTAAAAGAAACATACCTAAAAGCAATCTTGCAGGCTATTATTTTGCAAGACTTTTTTCGGGTACACTGCTTATTATGTGTTCTTTTATGATAATGTATCCGTTAGCACGAATTATAAGAAGATTTCCTGTGCGTTTAGCCTTTTCGGTTTTTCCCGCCATGATTCTGACGTCTTTGGCCTTTAGCGCGCTGGCAATTTTAATAGGAGCATTGTTCAAAAAAGGCCATACTTCACTTTGGGTAGGACTGTACTTTGGATTTGTTTCGATTTTAGGAGTGGTATTCTTAATATCCGGTAATACACTCCCGAAACCGGTCTCATTTTTGATGGAAATATCTCCGCTTCGTGCCAGCCTGAGTATTTTTTCAAATGCGTTATTTGAAATGGTACCTGAGAGATACTTCATGGATATGTTCGTTTTGCTTGCCTCATTCATCGTATTTACGATATGCGGCTTTGTCGTTTATATGAAGAGGGGGAGCAAAGTATGAATTACGCGGCAATTTTCAAAGGCAGAACGAGAGCTCTTTTTACGGATGTTTTTTCTCTTGTGGTGCTCATTATTATTTCTGCTGTTTCGGTTTATATTTCAAAAGTAGGTCAGGCTGATTCGTTTGTCAGAATGCCCATTGCGGTTGTAAATTACGACAGTGGAATATGGGGCGAAGAACTAATGAATGTTCTGTCGTATGAAGAAGAATACGAATTTTATTTTACAGACGAAGAACAGGCGCGAAAAGCGATAGCCGAAAATAAAGCACACGGACTTATTATCATAAAACCCGGTTTCTCGGATAAAATTTCCGCGGGAGAATACAATTCGCTTTTTGCTGTTACGGTTATGTCCGACAGTTATGATTTGAATGCCTTCACCGAAGTATTAATCAATGATACCATTAAGATTATGATGGAGTCTTTTGCGGAGACGGGACTGGAAGAGTTTGCAAATGCAAACGAGGACGAAATAAAAGCCTTTCGTGAGAACGCAGCTGAAATCTGGGCGGGCGAATCTCTGCTGGATATAGACCCTGTAATGGTTAACGGTGCGAATGATGATGCCGAAGAAGATACATATTCCGGAATAAGATGGTATGCGGCGCTGTCGCTTTTTTATCTTATTATCGGCGGTACATGGATGTGTGATTACGGCAGCCGCGGATTGCTGAAAAGAGTGTCAGGTAAGAGCGGAAACATAGCGCTTATGTATGTTTCTCAGGCATTACCCGGATTGATTATAACTACATTGATGCTGATTCCGGTTTTAATTGCTGAAAAATCTGCAGGGAATCCGTTTTTAATTCTGATTGCATATGTGCTTTATATATTCGGAGCGAGCGGGATGGCACTTGTGATATGCTCTCTTTCGGGAAAGTTTTCCAACCTTGTTTTGGTTGCGCCCGTAATGACCATGGCGGCTTCACTTATTTCGGGGCTTTTGTTTAAACTTCCGAACTGGGCTGAATTCTGGGAGGTTATTTCAATTGTTTTACCCGGGCACTGGTTCCATTTGGCAGTGCAGGGAAATCATTTCTTCGTGGGAGCAATTATTACCGGAGTGATATGGTTTTTCCTGGGAATGTTTACCGCTTGGCTGCTCGGACTGATAAGAAAAAAATAGAAAAGAAGATAAAAAAATGATACAGGATATTTCACCCAGCAAATTAAGAAATGAATACATCGCCTGCAGTCCCGAGGCAGGCGATAATATTTTTATGTTTAACAAAGACGGTAAAGTGCTGCTCGGGGAAGACGACGGACGAATTGTTTTTACGGATATATCGGATTTAAAAGATGCAAAAACCGTTTATCTTTTTTCAGTGGATGAGGAAAGATTTTTCCTGAATTTAAACAATTCGGATTATTGCAAAGAAGGTTTCGAATATTACACAACCAGAGAAGTGCGCGATAAGTTTTCCGAAGTTACCCTAAAAGAAATATATGCGGTCTTTACAGCATATCATCTATGGAAATGGTATTCAGATAATAAATACTGCGGTAAATGCAGAGGCGAACTTAAACTGGGAGAAAAAGAGCGCTCGCTGATTTGCCCTGATTGCAACAATGTAATTTACCCGAGAATCAACCCTGCAGTAATCGTGGGTGTAACCAAGGGCGACAGTATTTTAATTACTAAGTATCGAAAAGGTTATGGCCACAGTGCGCTTGTGGCAGGTTTTACAGAGATTGGAGAAACGCTTGAAGAGACGGTTAAGCGTGAAGTAAAAGAAGAGACCGGTGTGGAAGTAACCAATATCAGATATTACAAATCACAGCCCTGGGGAATGGCTCAGGATATGCTCGTCGGATTTTACTGTGATGCGGTAGGGGATGGCGCAATTCACATGGATGAAGGTGAGTTAAAATATGCTGAGTGGGTTAAAAGAGAAGATATTGAACTTCAGCCCAACAACTTAAGTCTTACAAATGAAATGATGAGAATGTTTAAAGAAGGCAACGAATAATGAAAAAAACATATATAACTACAATGCCGAATCATATTGGGGCATTTTTAAAGGCTAGTGAATGCTTTGCGAAGCTCGGCATTAATATTACCAGAGTAAGCTACAACAAAGCTGTGGATTCGCATACTCTTTTTATAGATGCTGAAGGCGATGAAGAAAAACTGATTCAGGCTGATGAAATGCTTACGCAAATCGGATATTTGCACGCTCCGAGTCACGAGAAGGAAGTCGTGCTGCTTGAATTTATGCTCGTTGACAAACCGGGCAGCGTTACCGAAGTTTTAAAACTGATTGATGAGTACAGACTGAATATTTCATATATCAGCTCGCAGGAAAACGGCTCGGGATATCAGGCTTTTAAGATGGGGCTGTTTGTCGAGGATGAGGATAAGTTTAAAGAGTTTCTGGATGAAGCAGGTAAGCTTTGTGTAATCAGAATCATCGATTACGATCAGTCTGAAAACGTTTATGATAATTCAATCTTTTATCAGTCATTTGTTTCGGAACTGGTTAACTGCCTGAAACTTGATGAATCTCTTCGTGACAGTCTTTTAGTCAATTCCAATCTTGTAATGCAGATTCTGGATGAGAAAGGTTTGTCACCGTATAAAACTTTTGAAAGCATAAGCCGTTTCGCACATTTGCTTGCAGCATGCAGAGGCAGTGAATTTAATCCGAGAATAACAAATCATAAAATAACTGATAATACGGAAATCATTCTGATTGAGCCTGCGTGCGGAAGTAATACAACAATCATAAAAAGTGCAGGAGAGACTCTTTTTATAGACAGCGGATACGCTCTTTATAGCGAAGAAATGGAAAAGATATTTAAGGATCTTTTACCGGAATATGATACAGTAAAAAAACGAATATACGTTACGCATGCTGAT
Organism: Lachnospiraceae bacterium; assembly: GCA_017962225.1. Classification (GTDB taxonomy): domain Bacteria; phylum Bacillota; class Clostridia; order Lachnospirales; family Lachnospiraceae; genus UBA3766. The sequence goes on along the minus strand of JAGCVT010000038.1, from coordinate 4,393 downwards.
GTCGATCACTGTGGACTTTTGCCTTTCTTCGATGAGATTATTGCAAGCGAAAAAACCAGGGAATGTTTATCGCTTGAATACAATCATAAAGACGGTTACAGGGAACAAAATCCTTTGCATAAACCATATGTAAATATTTGCAAAGCCCTTACGGGTTACAATCCTGTTAATCCGGATAAAATAAATGCTTTGTGGAAGTCGGATGATTCCTCGACAGAGCCTTTGACACATGTCGGTACATTTGATGTAGGCGAACTTCATTTTGATGTTTATGAAGGTCTCGGCGGTCACTTAAAAGGCGAAACGGTTTTGATTGATTACAATCATAAAATCGTTTTTTCGGGAGACATTTATATCAATGTGCATGAACTTACAAAAGAGCAGGCTAAATACAATCAGTACGCTCCTGTTTTAATGACCTCTGTTGATACAGATCCTGAACTTTGTGCAGTAGAACGCCGCTTCATTATGCAGCTGCTTGACGAAGGAAATTGGACAGTTTTCGGAGCGCACGGAATGAAGAAAGAGGTTAAAGTTTAGACTATAATTTTTGCATTTCGCGTTCTGGATTTTGCAACAAACGTTTGTGCATATAGAAACAGCCATAGCCCTATGGTAGACTCCGGGTAGTAGGGAGGTGTTCCAATGAAAAAGAAATGGATGTCAACCAAATACCTGGTGCTGTTCTTTGTATTAACGCTTGCATGGACATGGATTTGCGGATTTATTCCGGTCATATTCGGGTTCACTGATACAGGCGCCGGAACTTTTATATTTTATTTCGGAGGCGGCGCTCCGTCGGTCGTTGCTTTGTTTCTGGTTTTTCTGACATATCCGAAAGATAAACGCAGGGATTATTTCAGAAGATGCTTTAGCTTAAGACAAGCCGGTTGGAAATGGCCGCTTATAACGATTGCAGTTTTCGCGATATTATCCGCAGTTAGCATATTTGTGGGTGTATGCCTGTTTGGCTTTGATATGCCGACGATGGATTTTATTAAAGCAGTCATAAAAAATCCGCTCAACATCTTTCCGGTCCTTTTGATTTCACTTATTTCAGGACCGCTCAACGAAGAATTTGGCTGGAGAGGTTATGCACTCGACAGGCTTCTTTTAAGATTTGGGTTTTTAAAAGGGTCACTAATCCTCGGATTCATATGGGCAATATGGCATCTGCCGTGGTATTTTACACCCGGTCAAGCGCAGTACAACTTGCTGAGAGATTCGGTCTTTCATGCATTAATGTTTATACCGAGTGTTATGATGCTAAGCGTTTTCGTATCGTTTGTTTATGTTAAAACGAACCGCAGCATACTCGCAGGAGCGCTGGTGCATATGCTCAGCAATCTGATCGGAAGCCAGTTATTATCGTCATACACAACCGAAATAAGTATGTTAATAAGGTATACGAACATGCTGTTTTTCTTGGGAGTATTAATTTACGCAGCATGCTCACATAAGTTTAAAAAAGAAACAGCCGAAGTAATCGAATGCTTACGGCAGCAGGAAAACTAAATGCAGATAGTAACAAGAAAAGTAGAGGGTCAACCTCTCACGGTTTCAATCGAATATCCGGAATACACCGAGTCTGTAAAAGGCCTCATAAAAAAAATAAAAGGCCTCGATATCAGCTTCAGTGCTTTCGCGGACGACGGTCAGCTGAGGATTGCTCTGGCCGATGTTTTCTATATCGAAAACGTCGACAGAAAAGTATTCCTGTATACCGAAAAAGATGTCTACAGACTTAACGCTTCTATGGCGGAGATTGAGAAAATTGCAAAGGACTCTGACCTTGTCAGAATTTCAAGAATCTGCATCATGAACACTTCTCACTTATCGGGGATCAGGCAGCTTAAAAACAGCCACCTAGAGGCCATGCTTGATAACGGTGAGAAGCTCATAGTTTCGCGCAAATATTTGCACGATATAAAGAGGAGGTTCTAAAATGTCCGGTGTCAGAAAGATTTTAAAAGATACATGCATACTTGCTGCACTTATGATATTTGCGGTGTTCACCCTTTCAATCATATGGTCGGGAATTACGGCTGAGATTGAACTGGTTCTGATACTGTTCGGACTCGCGCTTATCATAACTGTTGTTAACTACCTGTTCGACGAGTTTCTGACTCTTTCGATCATCGCAAGCTACATCATAAAATATTTCGTCTTTACCGGAATTGTAATGCTTTTTGGATTTATTGCAGGCTGGTTTTATCCGAGCAACTTCTGGATGGCGTTTATCTACGTCGGTATCGTCTTTGTGCTAGCATACGCAATAGATGCCTTTAAGGTTCATAAAGATATCAAGTACATAAACGAACATATCATGAAAGGAAAGGAAGGAACAACATTATGACAGATTTTTCCGTTCTTTTAGGTTATTTAATGTACTTATTAATCATGTCGATTCCCGTTCTTATTTTCCTTATAATAGCGTTTATGATATTCGTTTTGATAAGATTTGCTATTATTCCGGCGTACAGGAAGATAAAAGAACAGGAAGCACCGATAGAATATTCAACTAAAGGAATAGATGCTGTTTCAGATGAGGAACTTGTATATTTTGGTAAAAACTCCGAGAAGAAAAAAGAAATAGAACAATTAATAGAAACAGACAGAAAAGAAAATCAACATAAAAAAAGTAAAGGTTTTGGGATATTTAAATATATGGATGCTGCCTCAAAAGCTTTTACTGTTTTCCTGGCGCTGTTCATTATTGATATTCCGCTTTCTTTTGTAATTCCTTACATCTTTTTGTTTCTGGGGGCATTAGTGGACGGAGCAATGTATAATCCGTCACCGAACATGCCAGGACATGCGTTTGGTATTTTTACACCGTTCGGATTTGTTATAGGAATCTTTGTGGCTTTGATACTCGCTGTCGCATTACTGGTGGGGTTGATTATAAGTTTTAGTTTTTTTCTGGCATCGAAAATTAAGAAGAAAAATAAAAACAAGTCTTGACCCTCCCCTTAGGGCACCCGTTAAAGTGGAATCATCAAATATAAGGAGGTTCCCAAAATGGAAAAGAAAATGACGTCCGGCGAAATAGCAAAAAAGGCCGGCGTTTCACAAAAAGCAGTTCGCCTCTACGATGAAAAAGGATTGTTAAAACCTTCGGATTATTCCGAGGGCAATTATCGTTTGTATGATAAAGAAGCACTTCAGGTGCTTGAAAAAATCGTTGCCTTAAAGCAGATAGGATTTTCACTTGAGGAGATAAGAGACAACCTCATAAAAGGAGAAGCAGGCAATGTTGAAGAGGCTTTAAGAATACAGCTTAAGGCGATGGAAGAGAAGCGTTATCAGATTGATAAAGTGATTGATTCCATAAACAGAACTCTCGAGCGTAAGGGCGCAAAACTTGACTGGGACGATGTTGCTGAAATAGTGCAGAATGTAAGCATAGACCAGAAGGCAGATGAGTGGCATTGGGATGCACTCAAGCACACTTCGGAAGACTGGCATGTAACGCTGTTTAATGCTGTGAACGTAAAAGAGAATGAAAAGGTTTTGGACCTTGGATGCGGATACGGTAAAATCTGGCGTAATAACTGGGATAAAATTCCTGCGGGAACCAAAGTTTTCGGATACGATGTTCACGGAAGCTGGGCTGACGATTTTGAGAAATTCATTGAAGATAAAAAGAGCGAGCTTGCAAGAGGCGCGGAATTTAAAATCGAGTTTGAAGATCTTACCAAAGAGGCTGCATGGAAGAAGATTAAAAAAGAAAAAGAGTATTCCCTTATCCTTGCTCATTATCTTTATTTTGAAGTTGAAAACATCGAAGATATCGTTGCACGCGCAAGCAAAGTTCTTTCCAAGGACGGAGTATTTTCTTACAACGGTTACGCCGTAAACTGGTGGTATCGTTATTTTAGAAATGACTTCAAGGCAATGGGGCTTGATACTTCTTTTATGAGCGAAGGGATAAAGGCACAGGAAGAAGCGCAGAGTGCAAGCGAAGCAATGCTTAAAAAATATTTCTCCAAAGTTGAAGTTATGGAACTTACCAATTTATGGCACTATAATGACTCTGAAGAGATTGTAGGAAAGATGCTTGAAAACTTTGAAGAAAACAAAAAATACATTCTCGACAACAAGAAAAAAATCAAAGAATATTACGACGCAAAAATCAAAAAAGACGGTGAAGTAGTCTGCGAAAGAATTTCAGTTTTCTGGAACTGTTACAAATAACTGTTGACAAACCACTGTTTGCGGGAGTAATCTAAACACAATATTTTTAAGGAGTTTTTCCCATGTGTAGATTTGTAATCGATTATACATATACTACTACCGAATCGGCTATGCACATTCATTCAGTGTATGGTCTTGGTGTTGTATGTGATAATTCGAACTACAGGGAAGAATAAAAACGGATAAAAATTTAAGT